>NZ_JBRIIQ010000028.1:0-47555 GCF_052976905.1 Glaciimonas sp. GG7
GGACGACGTTAAAGAAGTTAAATTTGGCTTCGAGTGCGGTCTGACTCTGAAAAACTTTAACGATATCAAAGAAGGCGATCAGTTAGAAATCTTTGAAGTTGAAGAAATCGCACGGACGCTGTAATCATTTGGTATTGATACGAGCATGCACATAAAAATGTGCTTGCTTGTAAGTACAGATCAGGGAAATCGGGCTTCAAGCCCGATTTCCCTTTGTGGTTTTTTGTTATCTAAAGTAATTATTAGTGAAAGTTACGGCTAAGTAGAGATATGGCTAAACATAGTAAATCTATCCCAGGACGCGGACTGCGCGTAGCCGATCAGATCCAGCGTGATTTGTCGGAAATTATCGTATTCGAACTGAAGGATCCGCGTGTCGGCATGATTACCATCACTGAAGTGCAAGTGACGGCGGATTATGCCCATGCCAAGGTCTTTTTTACGATGTTAAATGATGATCTTGAGGCGATTCAAAATACAGTTGCCGGCTTGACTAAAGCTGCCGGTTTTCTGCGCATTTTGTTAGGCAAGCGCTTGAAAATCCATACGCTGCCAGCGTTGCATTTTCATCATGATAATTCGACTGCCCGTGGTGCGCACATGTCGCAGCTAATCGACTTGGCAAACGCGACGCGTTCCAAAGACGATGGCGAAGACTCGGTCTCTTAACAGGCTTTAAAACGCTGACTTCAACTCGAAGATCAAAGCACATTTTAGCTTTACATGAACAGCTGATGGGCCAGTAATCTTGTTCATCAGTATCGTTTAACTCATCCGGCACTGCCATGTAAGTTTGTCATTGCCATCATCAAAGTAGCTAATCATGGCGTCAAACTCGCCCAAAAAAATACGCGTTCCTCTCAATGGTGTTTTATTGCTAGATAAGTCTGTAGGCTGGTCAAGTAACGATGCCCTGATCAAAGCCAAGCGCTTGATGAATGCCACCAAAGCGGGTCATACGGGGACGTTAGATCCATTCGCGACGGGCGTTTTGCCGCTTTGCTTCGGTGAGGCGACCAAATTTGCCCAAGATTTGCTGGATGCAGACAAGACCTATGAAGCCATCATTCATCTCGGTCTGACCACCGCCACTGGCGACACTGAAGGTGATATCTTACAGACGCAAGATGTCAACGTAACAAGGTCGCAAATTGATGCCGTATTGGCGCAATTCAGGGGTAATATCAAACAAGTTCCCCCCATGTATTCAGCGCTCAAGCGCGATGGGAAGCCATTGTATGAATATGCTCGTGCTGGCATTACGTTAGAGCGTGAAGCCCGTGACGTAACAATATATATGCTTGAATTTGTCGATTATCAGGCTCCTTATCTGACCGTACGCGTTGAGTGCACTAAAGGAACCTACATCCGGGTACTGGGCGAAGATATCGGTGCGGCCTTAGGTTGCGGTGCGCATTTGAATGCATTGCGCCGAACGAAGGTTGGACATTTAGTGTTGACGGGTTGCATGACGCTCGCTACGCTAACAGCGATACCAGAGACTGAACGCGCCGGATTGTTGGCTCCGGTAGATAGTCTTTTACTATCATTTCCTGAAGTCGTTCTGACAGAGTCATTGGCGCAGCGTTTTTTGCAGGGACAGCGATTGACACTCTCCAAAGAGGGCGTTCCGATGCCTGCAACCATAGGGCGAGTACGCGTGTATCGCCAGGCAGAGGCGGCACATGCTGACGGTTTGACGCGGCAATTACTAGGCACTGCTCAGTACCATGATTACGGCGTACTGGCTCCTGAGAGATTGATCGCAACCTGAGTCCAGAAATAGAATACAGACTCCGTTTTCTGGTCCTCAAACTCCTCGTTGCGTTGCTATAACAAAGCGTTAAAACTGCATGCCGAGAACCCGTTGAGATCACGCTGGTTTTAATATTTCTTGCACTGCATGGTGTTATAATGCGCGATCTCCCGAATTCCGCTGCATTAACCAGGCCTCTCAGGGTTTGTACTGCGCGGGCTTTTACCGCGCACCTGATGCGTCAATTACCGAATTCTTTACTGAATTTCTCTATACCCATACTATGTCAAACACAAAACGCGCTATCCGCAACATTGCCATCATCGCTCACGTCGATCATGGCAAAACCACCTTGGTCGACCAATTGTTGCGCCAATCCGGTACTTTCCGCGATAATCAGCACGTCGATGCTCGCGTCATGGATTCGAACGATATCGAAAAAGAGCGCGGTATTACGATTTTGTCCAAGAATTGCGCCGTCGAATATAACGGTACGCATATCAACATCGTTGATACCCCGGGCCATGCCGACTTCGGTGGTGAAGTTGAGCGTGTACTGTCGATGGTTGACAGCGTATTGCTACTGGTAGATGCGTCTGAAGGACCAATGCCGCAAACGCGTTTTGTGACACGTAAAGCACTGGAGTTGGGCCTCAAGCCTATCGTTGTCATCAATAAAATTGACCGTCCGACTGCACGTGCAGAGTGGGCCATCAACGCGACTTTCGAGCTGTTCGACAAGCTGGGCGCGACTGAAGAGCAACTTGATTTCCCAGTCGTTTATGCTTCGGCATTGAACGGTTACGCCAGCCTGGACGCAACAGTACGCGAAGGAACAATGACACCATTGTTCGACGCAGTCTTAGAGCACGTTCCTGCACGCGAAGATGATCCAGACGGTCCATTGCAATTGCAAATCACATCGCTGGAATATTCGTCTTATGTCGGTAAGATCGGCGTTGGCCGTATCTTGAGCGGTCGCGTCAGAGCGTTGCAAGATGTCGTTCTTTTGAATGGCCCGGATGACAAGCCGACCCGTGCGCGTATTAATCAAGTTCTGACATTCAAAGGTCTGGACCGTGTATTGGTTGACGAAGCGTTGGCTGGCGACATCGTACTGATCAATGGTATCGAAGAGATCGGTATCGGTACGACCATTTGTGCGCCGGATGCGCCGAATGGCTTGCCTATGCTAAAAGTGGATGAGCCGACACTGACCATGAACTTCATGGTCAACAACTCACCATTGGCAGGCCGTGAAGGTAAGTTCGTGACAACACGTCAAATTCGTGACCGTTTGGACCGCGAATTAAAGGGTAACATGGCCTTGCGCGTGGTCCCTGCTGAAAACGACGATTCGACCTACGAAGTATCAGGTCGCGGTGAATTGCATCTGACTATTTTGATCGAAAATATGCGTCGCGAAGGTTTCGAGCTAGCTGTTTCACGTCCTCGCGTTGTGTACAAAATGGTTGATGGCGTACGTCAAGAGCCGTATGAAAACCTGACCGTTGATGTCGAAGAAGCAAACCAGGGCGGCGTCATGGAAGAGTTGGGGCGTCGTCGCGGTGATTTGCAAAACATGGAGCCGGACGGTAAAGGTCGTGTACGTCTTGAATACCGTATCCCTGCGCGTGGCCTGATCGGCTTCCAAGGCGAATTCATGACATTGACACGTGGTACTGGCTTAATGAGTCACGTGTTCGACGAATACGCACCAGTTGACAATACCAAAGCTGAATTGGGCGGTCGTCGCAATGGCGTATTGGTTTCTCAAGACGATGGCGCAGCCGTTGCTTACGCTATCTGGAAACTGCAAGAGCGTGGCCGTATGTTCGTCAGCCACAATGACCCAGTGTATGAAGGCATGATTATCGGTATTCACTCCCGTGATAACGATCTCGTGGTTAACCCGATCAAGGGTAAGCAACTGACAAACGTGCGTTCGTCAGGCACCGACGAAGCAGTGCGCCTGGTGACACCGATCCAGATGTCTTTGGAGTACGCGGTTGAATTCATTGAAGATGATGAATTGGTCGAAGTTACACCAAAGAGCATCCGCCTGCGTAAGCGTCATTTGAAAGAAAATGACCGTAAAAAAGCGTCACGCGATTCTTAATTGAGGCTCTTCTGGCGACGCTGAGTAATCATTAGCTGTAGTCAGGTAAAGTAGTCAATATAGTGTCAACCCGTTAAATAAGTGAGGCGCGTCGCCTTATAGATTTAACGGGTTTTTTGCGTCAGGACCAAGCGCTGTAACTGTCCAGTATGCAGCATCTTCGGAAAATTTTTGAGGATGAGACTAGACTGAATGCCTGACACTTATTAGAGATCGACGCCATGGCAATGACAACCCGTAAGTTAGGCAGCTCCTCACTCCACGTTCCACCGCTGACATTTGGTGGCAACATCTTCGGCTGGACCGTTGATGAATCTGTGTCGTTCAGATTGCTCGACAAACTAGTCGATGCCGGATTAAATTTTATCGATACTGCCGACGTGTATTCGCGTTGGGTGCCGGGCAATGAGGGCGGTGAATCGGAAATTATTATCGGTAACTGGCTCAAACGCAGCGGCAAACGTGAGCAAGTCATCATCGCCACCAAGGTCGGGATGGCGATGGGTGAAAGCAAAAAAGGATTAAGTAAGGTGTATATTCAGGAAGCAGTTGAAGCATCACTGCGGCGTCTGAATACCGATTACATCGACCTCTATCAATCACATGAAGACGATCCCTTGACGCCGCTGGAAGAAACGCTGGATGCTTATGCGCGGCTAGTAGAGCAAGGCAAGGTCCGCGTCATTGGTGCTTCAAATTATTCCGCCCCGCGACTGTTAGAGGCGCTGACGATAAGTGAAGCGCAAAACTATCCCAGCTATCAATCATTACAGCCGCAATATAATTTATACGATCGCGCCGACTATGAAAAAACGCTGGAGCCATTTGTCCTCAAGCACGGCATTGGCGTCATCAACTATTACGCGTTAGCCAGCGGTTTCCTGACCGGCAAATATCGCAGCGAAAATGACTTCGGGAAAAGTCCGCGCGGGCAAGCCGTAAAACGCTATCTTGACTCCCGAGGTTTGCGCATACTTGATGCGCTCGATCAGGTTGCACTGCGATTTAATGCCAACCCCGCGCAGGTAGCATTGGCCTGGTTGATCGCCCGCCCTGGCATCACAGCGCCCATTGTCAGCGCCACGACACTATCGCAAGTAGACGACTTAATATTAGCGACGCGTCTGAAGTTGGATGTTGCGGCAATAACTTTATTGAATCAAGCTAGTGCTTAGTGATGAATTGAAAGATGTTATGGATCTAATTGCATTCGAAAAAGTCGCCATATCTGAAGCAAAAGCAGTCCTGGATAATAACGGCATGCAAGAAAAAGAAGAAATAGACTGGACGTCGAATCGACGCTCGCAAAGTCCTGCAGATTTAAGATTGAATGATGCAACCTACAAATGGGTACTGACGCTGCCCACCGAAGTCTGGCCTTTATGGGTAATGAAGCATTACCCACGAGTAGCCAATAAACTTGCCGATACGTGGGGAACGCATGGTGTCTGTGAGACATTATTTGTCGACCTTTTGCTAGACCATAGAGGCACCCGCAAAGGTTTCCCTGTAAATGTCTCGCGCGAGATTATGGCCCTGAAATTGTATTTCGAATCAAGATCGGCTATTAGTTAGTAGAAAATATACCGCCGATAAACCAACAAAAAATGACAAGGAAGAATATGGATCGCGACGAATTTGTCAGCATGATCAACAAAGAAGGATTTGCAGAGGGCGCCATCGTGGAGCGAGAGATAAATGGCGCTCTCGATACGCACGTACATCCCTTCGAAGCGAAAGCACTCATACTCGCCGGTGAATTGCATCTTCTGGTTGACGGAGCAGAGCGGGCTTATCTGCCAGGCCAGATATTCCATTTGCAAGCAAACGTCCCGCATTCAGAACGCTATGGGTCGGAAGGCGTGCAGTATTTGGTCGGGCGTAAGTGATGTATGTTTGATCCGCATCACGCATTTGAAAATGAATGATCGCTAACAGTCACTGTTATCGATCCATGTTCAAATACGTTGCAGGTGACTGTCGGCATAGTCACCCGCAGCAACCACTTTTGTGTCAGGCAGTGTGGAGGCATAACGGTGGCTTGCAAATATTGTATGTATTTGTCAATTTCTCTGGCGAGAGTGAGGTCGGATATAATGCGCAATTCTGATATTTATGCGCGCATATGCGATGCAATCTTAGTCGCATATGCCTTTGTATCGAAGGTCTGTGTAACAGTCGGGAGTCCTTTGCGTTGCTGTTGAGCGCGCCAACGTGCTCCTATTTTTAAATGAAGGCCATGTCTGTAGCAATTTTTTTGCAACAAGATAACGTGATCCAAGTGAATAACGAATTACTTCAAAATACCCCCATTAGCCCGCTAAAGCCTTCTAAAGCTAGCGCTTACGGGGGCCGTAAAATCTCCGTTGCCCCCATGATGGACTGGACCGACAGACACTGTCGCGTATTCCATCGCCAAATTACGCGCCATACCTGGCTTTACACCGAAATGGTCACAACCGGGGCATTGTTGCATGGCGATGTGCCGCGTCATCTGGACTTTAATGCTGAAGAGCATCCGGTCGCTTTACAGCTCGGTGGGAGTGAACCATCTGATCTGGCAAAAAGTGCCAAACTCGGGGAGCAATGGGGTTACGACGAGATCAATTTAAATTGCGGTTGCCCGTCCGAAAGAGTGCAGAAGGGTGCTTTCGGGGCTTGTTTGATGGCGGAGTCTGGCTTGGTTGCCGATGGTGTGAAGGCGATGCGGGATGCTGTCAGCATTGACGTTACTGTCAAGCATCGCATTGGGATTGATCAGATATCGTCTTACGATTTTGTGCGCGATTTTGTTGGGACGGTAGCTGACGCCGGTTGCCGCACGTTTATTGTGCATGCACGCAATGCGATTTTGAGGGGCTTGAGTCCTAAGGAAAATCGTGAAATTCCGCCTTTGAAGTATGACTTTGCTTACCAGCTGAAGCGAGATTTCCCGGAACTTGAAATTATCATCAATGGTGCCATCAAAACGACCGCTGAAATCGATCTGCATCTGATGCATGTGGATGGCGTGATGCTGGGACGCGAGGCGTATCACAATCCTTATTTGATGGCCGATTTTGATGCTCGCTACTATGCGGATACGGAAGTCGTCCCGAAGTCGCGTGCTGAAGTGGTGGAGATGATGATGCCCTATATTTACCGTCAGCTTGAGTTGTATGGCCGCGATGGGAGTGGTTTGCGATTGAATAGTATTACGCGCCATATGTTGGGGCTGATGGCTGGCTTGCCGGGGGCGCGGAGTTTTCGGCAAGTGTTGTCTGACTCTAAAAAGTTAGCTGCTGGCGGCCCTGCGCTGTTGTTGGGGGCGATGCAACGGATGCAGCCCTTAACGGCAATGCGGAGCGATGAATAGGAATGTTGTTATATTAATTATTTGTTGTTGGATATTTGGCCCGTGAGGGCCATTATTCATATAGCGGATATGACGTTCCAGACGGGTTAAATCTATTAAAATAGCGGCCTGACGTCAGATTAAATCCGGGTTCCCGGTAAAGACGGGCTATTTCAGGGCAAAACATGTCAATTGCAACAACAGACGAAATCATCGCCGAATTGCGCGCAGGCCGCATGGTTATTTTGGTGGATGAAGAAGATAGAGAAAACGAAGGCGATTTAGTGCTGGCGGCAGATTTTGTCACGCCTGAAGCTATTAATTTCATGGCGCGCTATGCCCGTGGGCTGATTTGCCTGACGTTGACCGAAGAGCGTTGCACCCAGCTTGATCTGGGCATGATGACGAGCCGTAACGGGACTGCCTACGGGACCAATTTCACGGTTTCAATCGAAGCTGCTGAAGGTGTGACGACCGGTATTTCCGCCGCGGATCGTGCACGGACGATTCAGGTAGCCGTCGCTAAAAACGCGAAACCCGGCGATATCGTCCAGCCGGGGCATATTTTCCCGGTGAAGGCAAAGAAGGGCGGCGTGTTAATGCGTGCCGGTCATACTGAGGCGGGTTGCGATCTGACGCAAATGGCGGGGTTGACGCCCGCTTCGGTCATTTGTGAGATTTTGAAGGACGACGGCACCATGGCGCGTTTGCCGGACCTGCTGGAGTTTGCTAAGGAGCACGGTCTAAAGGTTGGAACGATCGCTGATCTGATTCACTATCGCAGCCATCATGAGAGCATCATTGAGCGCTTAGCTGAGCGCATTACACATACGGCGCAGGGAGTATTCAAGACCATCGCCTATCGCGATACGCCAAGCGGCGGCGCGCATCTGGCCTTGCTGCATGGCGTCCCGACGCCTGATGTCGAGACGCTGGTGCGGGTGCATCAGCCGGTTTCTATCCTTGATTTGCTGGAAACCCAGGCGACCAATCACTCCTGGAACATGACTTCAGCGCTAGAGGCCATTGCTGCCTCGCCTTGCGGTGTGGTGGTGCTGTTGAATTGTGAGCAATCGTCAGAGCAGATATTTGCCAAGTTTGCCGCGTTAGATGCGAGTGGCTGCGATGATAAAGCCCTACGCCTTGATTTACGTACTTACGGTATCGGCGCACAAATTCTGAAAGATCTCGGCGTAGGTAAAATGAAATTGCTGGCTAGCCCCAGAAAAATGCCGTCGATGACGGGCTTTGAGCTTGAGGTCACGGGTTATCAAAATAAGCCGAACAATTAGTTCATCAAAAAATTTATCCCAGTCGTCAATGATGTAATAACGCGCATTGCGCAAAAAGGAAAACCATGACAGTCGGAACTTACGAACCTAACCTCGATGGCGTTGGTTTGCGCATCGGTATTGTGCAATCGCGTTTCAATGCAGATGTTTGCCATGGATTGCTGTCGGCTTGCTTGGGCGAATTGAAGCATCTGGGCGTTGAGGATGAGGACATTTTGCACGTAAGCGTGCCGGGTGCTCTGGAAATTCCATTGGCTTTACAAAAGTTAGCTGAGACCTTGCATTTCGATGCGTTGGTTGCTCTCGGTGCCGTGATTCGGGGGGAGACTTATCATTTTGAGTTGGTTTCCAACGAATCTGGTGCGGGTATCAATCGGGTCGGTCTTGAGTTTGGGATTCCAATTGCCAATGCTGTGTTGACGACTGAAAATGACGAGCAAGCTGAAGCACGGATGGCGGAGAAGGGTATCGATGCCGCACGCGTTGCCGTTGAGATGGCGAATATGACCATTGCTCTGGAGGAATTGGCAGAGCTCAACATCGATGAAGATGACGCGGACGTATTTAGTCGGTGAGTTTTAATAGGCCAGGAAAAATGAGCAACAAAATAAGCTGTAAAGAAAAATAGTACAAGTTGCAAGTTGCGCCACAGCCGTGCGTATTAAATGGTTTATCGCCAGCCCATGAGGCTGGCACAGAAGTCGGAAAATTATGAATAACAAATCCCAGGACGTTCCTAAGCACGCCAATCCAAGCAAGAGCCGCACACCGCGTCATCGCTCGCGTGAATTTGCCTTGCAAGGCCTGTACCAATGGCTCATCAGTAACGAGGATGTCTATACCATCCAGACCAATATGCGTGAGGCGCACGGGTTTGATAAGGCCGATGCGCCACACTTCACGTCGCTATTGTTCGGCGCGATCAAGGATGCAGAAATATTGCGTGCAGAACTGGCACCATTAATCGATCGTAAAATTACCGAACTGTCCCCGGTTGAGCACGCTGTGTTGTTGATCGGTGCGTTTGAATTGCAAAATCACCTGGAAATTCCTTACAAAGTGGTCATTAATGAAGCGGTTGAATTGACTAAGTCATTTGGCGGCATTGACGGGCATAAATATGTCAACGGTGTATTGGACAAGTTTGCCGCGAAAGCACGGGCAACGGAAGTCAATGCGCGTCGTTCTTGAGTCGTCTTTCTTACGCCGTCACTCTGAAGGCTTAAATAGTTGCCCTCTCGATCGGGTGGGCAATATTCGCCAGCAGTAAGGACTAAGGACTAAGCTATGTAAGTCCATGCCATGCTGGCTCTTCTCGTTTCTGATTCCAAAGACGTCTCAATGAATCTCTCCCATCTCGCTTCGCGTCTCGATAATATCGCCCCTTTCCACGTCATGGAGTTAGCAAAAATGGCGGCCGCGCTTGAACAGCAGGGTCGCCATATCATTCATATGGGAATAGGTGAGCCGGACTTTACCGCGCCGCCGCTGGTCGTTGAAGCCGCTACCGCAGCGATGAAGGCGGGCAAGATGCAATACACCTCGGCCACCGGCCTGCCAGCGTTGCGGGAGGCGATCTCAATCCATTATCGGCAAGTCTACGGACTCGCTATTTCTCCGTCCCGGATTGTCGTCACTGCCGGTGCATCGGCAGCCTTGCTGCTGGCCTGCGCGGCATTGGTCGAAAAAGGGACTGAGGTATTGATGCCCGATCCGTCGTACCCCTGCAATCGACATTTTGTTGCCGCCTTTGACGGCACCGCAAAGATGATCCCTAGCGGTCCGGCCGAACGGTTTCAGCTATCCGACGCCGCTGTGCGTGCGCATTGGGGTGAGGCCACACGCGGCGTCTTGCTGGCGTCGCCATCGAATCCGACCGGGACGTCGATTCTGGCCTCAGAGCTTGAGAAGATTGTCAGCACAGTGCGCGAACGTGATGGCTTTACCATCGTCGATGAAATCTATCAGGGCCTGACGTATGACGCTGCGCCATTCTCTGCGTTATCGCTCGGTGACGACGTTATTGTGATCAATAGTTTTTCTAAATATTTCAATATGACCGGTTGGCGTCTGGGCTGGCTGGTGTTGCCGGAAGTGCTCGTGCCGCAGATTGAGAAATTGGCGCAAAATCTGTTTATCTGCGCCTCTTCCATCGCCCAGCACGCCGCCATCGCCTGCTTTGCGCCAGCATCGATCGCTATTTATGAGGCCCGTAAAGCCGAGTTTAAGCAACGTCGCGATTATCTGGTGCCAGCATTGATCGCGCTCGGCTTCAAGGTGCCGGTGATGCCTGACGGTGCATTTTATGTGTACGCCGATTGCAGTGATCTGAGCGATGATGCGGACTTGCTTACCAAGCAAATTCTCAATGAAGTCGGTGTCAGTGTGGTGTCAGGACTGGACTTTGGACCCTATACCGCAGCGCATTACATTCGGTTGTCCTATGCAACTTCAATGGAGAATTTGCAAGAGGCAGTCCGGCGTTTGACAGTATTTTTCGCTTGATTTTCCCTCGATAATAATCAGTATTGATCCAACGATTCAGGCCGTAAAACGGTATGAATTTTCGCATGACAACAAAAATGGAGTACGCCATGGAATTCGCTTTTACACCGCAGCAAGCAGTCGTACCGATTGAAGGTAGTAGTCAATTATTCCCGGTGCATCGGATTTATTGCGTCGGTCAGAACTATGTCGATCATGCAAAAGAGATGGGCAACAGCGGCCGTGATGCGCCGTTCTTTTTCATGAAGCCAGCCGATGCCGTCCTGCCGGTAACGCAGGGAAATATCGGCGAAATGCCTTATCCATCGGTGACGCAAAATCTGCATCATGAAATTGAGTTGGTCGTGGCACTGGGCAGCGGCGGTAAAAATATTCCGGCTGAGCAAGCGCTGAGCCATATTTATGGTTACGCCGTCGGCCTCGACATGACCCGTCGTGATTTACAGGCTGAGGCTAAAAAAATGGGTCGCCCTTGGTGTGTTAGCAAAGGGTTTGATCAGTCCGCACCTATTTCTGCCATCCGTCCGATTGGTGTTACTGGCGTGATTGCGCAAGGGCCGATCAAGCTCAACATCAACGGTGAACCGCGCCAGCAGGGCGATATCAACCAATTGATTTGGAATATCGCTGAAATCATTGAGCAATTGTCGAGTTTCTATGAACTGCGCGCCGGCGACCTGATTTTTACCGGGACGCCAGCTGGGGTAGCCGCCGTAGTCCGTGGCGATGTGCTCGAAGGCAGTGTTGAGGGCGTCGGCGAGTTACGGGTACGGTTGGTTTAACACGATTTGTTCACAGGAGAATTGATGAAACTCTATAGCTACTTTCGCAGTTCAGCCGCCTATCGGGTGCGCATTGCGCTCAATCTGAAAGCGCTGCCTTGCGACATCATTCCTGTGCATTTGCTTAAACATGGCGGAGAGCAGTTGAGTCCGATGTATCGGCAGCTCAATCCCAGCGGTCAGGTACCGACGTTGGTTGACGATGATGACGCGGCATCAGGGCGGATGATCCTGACGCAATCGCTGGCAATTATCGAATACCTTGACGAGGCTTACCCGCAGGTTGCCTTGATGCCCAAGGTTCCGTTAGATCGTGCTTTCGTGCGCAGCATCGCGTTGCAGATTGCCTGTGATATCCATCCGATTAGTAACTTACGGGTATTGCGTTATCTGGTACGGGATTTGAAGCTCGATGAAGAGGCCAAGAACGCGTGGTATCGACATTGGTGTGAGTTAGGTTTGAGCGCATTGGAAACCATGCTTGCCGCCGATCCACGGGTGGGCAAGTTTTGCTTTGGCGATACGCCGACGCTGGCGGATTGCTGCCTGGTGCCGCAAATATTTAATGCGCAGCGCCAGAAGTGCGATTTATCCGGCATGCCGACCTTGCTCCGCATCGCTGAGAATTGCCTGCAACTCGATGCCTTCATCAAGGCTGCGCCAGAAAATCAGTTGGACGCTGAAGTTTGATGATACGAAACGACGGATAACGGTCGACAACGCATTACCCCTTCCTAGTAACTTCACACTATCACCTGACCTGAAAGACGCTATCTCTACATTCACACTATCCCCTGATCTGAAAGACACTCTTTCTACAGATTTTTTCCTGGAGCATTCGCATGTTTGGTCTGTTTGAAAAGTTAATACACCCCTATCCCGATACGGTTATTGCACCGCCCCCTCGCGGCTTTAGCGCCTTCATATGGGCTTGTACCCAAGGGTTGCGCCGCTACATTATTTCGATGACTTTGCTCACTGCCGTCATCGGTGTATTTGAAGCCGTACTGTTTGTGATGATGGGAAAAATAGTTGATTGGCTGAGCCACGTTGAGCCAGCACTTTTATGGAAGCAGGAGCAGGGTAGTCTGCTGTTGCTGGCCGCCGTCCTCGTCGCTAGTCCGATCGTGGTTGCGCTGCAAACATTATTCAAGCAGCAAACGCTGGCGGGTAACTTTCCGATGATGCTTCGGTGGAATTTTCACCGATTGATGCTCAATCAGAGCATGCATTTTTATCAGGATGAATTCGCCGGTCGCGTTGCCGCCAAGGTGATGCAAACCGCGCTGGCGGTGCGCGACATTTGCATGATTTTGGGTGACATTCTGGTGTTTGTGATGATCTATTTCGTCACGATGGTGGCGGTGGTGGGCAACTTTGATTTGTGGATGTTGTTGCCATTCCTAGGCTGGGTCGTGCTGTACGGTATTGCGTTGCGCTATTTTGTGCCGCGCCTGAGTCGTGTGGCGCAATCGCAAGCCGATGCGCGTTCTCTGATGACTGGGCGCATCACCGATGCGTACACCAATATTGCCACCGTAAAACTGTTTTCCCACGCTGGTCGTGAGGCTGGTTATGCGCGTTCAGCGATGCAGGAATTTTTGCAAACGGTGCATCGGCAAATGCGTCTGGTGAGCGGCTTTGAGATCATCAACCATATTCTCAGCATGCTGTTGATTCTCAGCACCGCCGGGGTGGTTCTGTGGCTGTGGATGCAGGGACAGGTTGGGATCGGCGCGGTCGCCGCTGCCACCGCAATGGCGTTACGTCTGAGTGGTATTTCACACTGGGTGATGTATGAAATGGCATCTTTGTTCGAGCAAGTCGGTACGGTTCAGGATGGTATTAATACGTTATCGCGCGCGCATACGGTCAACGACTTGCCAGATGCGGAGGCGTTAGATGTATCTCAGGGTGAAGTGCGCTTCGAGGATGTGACTTTTGCCTACGGCGGACCACGCCCGGTGATTGAAAATCTGTCTTTGCACATTGCTCCCGGCGAGAAAATCGGCCTGGTCGGGCGCTCGGGCTCTGGCAAGTCCACCATCGTCAATCTCTTGCTGCGTTTTTATGATGTCGAGCAGGGCCGTGTACTGATTGATGGCATGGATATCCACCATGTGACGCAAGACAGTTTGCGCGCCCAAGTCGGCATGGTCACGCAAGATACGTCGTTATTACACCGTTCGGTACGCGACAATATTCTGTATGGTCGCCCCAATGCAACCGACGCCGATATGATTGCGGCGGCCAAACGTGCCGAGGCGCATGACTTTATTCTTAATCTGATGGATGCCAAAGGGCGTATCGGTTACGACGCCCATGTCGGTGAACGTGGCGTTAAATTGTCTGGCGGTCAGCGTCAGAGGATTGCGATTGCCCGTGTGATGCTCAAAGATGCGCCGATTTTGTTACTCGATGAAGCCACTAGTGCGCTCGATTCGGAAGTTGAAGCTGCGATACAGGCTAGTTTGTACCGGCTTATGGAAGGCAAAACCGTAGTCGCTATCGCGCATCGTCTATCGACTATCGCCGCTATGGATCGCCTCATCGTATTGGATAAAGGGCGCATTGTAGAAGCAGGAAGCCATCAGGAACTACTCGCCAGCGGCGGCCTTTATGCACGTTTGTGGGCCCATCAAAGTGGTGGATTTTTGGGGGAAGAGGCTGAAGAGAATGGTGTTGAAGAAGTCGCTTTACACTAATTCTTGTAGTTTCAGAGTATTCAAAGCACGCAACGGATAGTTTTTCGTTGCGTGCTTTTTTTGTGTTTTTTCAGAATTGCAGTTGCCGCTTGTCCTACGAAAAAATCAGGTCATGTCCTATATTTTGCTTCCATCTCGGTTGCTAACATTCTCATATCGAATCGGTGCTCCGCATCGGCCGAGGCAATAGTGCGCAACCACTGAATCCTTGCCAACACCAACGAGGGTCTGGCCACACCATCTGACCTGCTTTTATGAAAGAGGTTAATCATGCATAACATCGTCTTGAAAAATGCCCAGCACGATATGCAAAATTTAGTCCGTGAGGCACAGCTTATCTTTCGTCAGGCCTCTACTGAAACAGGTGAGAAGGCGAGTGTGTTGATCAACAAGGGACTTGGGTTGCTGGACGATACTTTGAGCAAAGCACAGCAAGTACAAAATGCGGCAATGGATAGCGGACGCGAAATAGTCGCCACTACGGACACCTTTGTTCACGAAAATCCCTGGCGTTCTGTTGCGATTTCCTTGGGGGTTGGTTTTCTTGCCGGCGTATGTATTTCACGTAACCACCGCCCATGACGTGACCGGTTGCTGTGATGTATTGCGATAGCTGCTGGCCATTTCACTTAAGCCGATAACGGAAGGAAAGACAATGAATGCGCAACAAAATCCTGATGCCCACAAGAAACCGAAAACAGCATAAACAACTCCGATTGATATCGCAGCAATCCGTGCTGCAGCACAAAATCTAGATGATGGCGCAGTAACGTCGGGTTATCAGGGCAATCGTGAAGAAGTCATTGCATTGTTGAATAGCGCACTGGCAACCGAGCTCGTGTGCGTCATGCGTTACAAGCGTCATTACTTTACGGCGAGCGGATTGTGCAATTAAATGGGAAGCCTGATTTTAATCCTGTCGGCATCGCTGATCGGAGTCATGCGGAATATGACGATTCCAGCGATATCAAAAGCATGATTAGGGCAAATCTGATTGCCGAGCGCATCGCCATTGAAACCTATCGGCAGATGATTGAGCGTATTGGCGATGCCGATCCTACTACGCGTCATATGCTCATTAATATCATGGCGGTAGAAGAGCATGCTGATGATATGTGCGATCTGCTCGGGTAATTCAGGTGTAGAAAATGTTTATTTACAGCAAGGAGAATGTGATGAATTGGGACATTATTGAAGGTAATTGGAAACAATTTAAAGGTAAAGTTAAGCAGCAATGGAGCAAACTTACTGATGATCATCTTGATACGATTGCCGGAAAACGCGATGAGCTGGCTGGCAGAATTCAGGAGACATATGGCGTCAATAAGGACGAGGCTGAGAAGCAAATAAAGAAATTCGAAGATGACCACAAAGATTATCAGCCTTGATGGGGGGGGCAGCATTGAACTAGGGGCGCTCCGTGTACCGCTCAATCATTTAACTTTTTTAAAGGGAAAAGATAATGAAACCAAATACATTATTTGCTACCATTTTATTGAGTGTAGCAACATTGAGCAGTGCCTCTGCCGTGATGGCCGCCGAGGGTTCTAAAGCTGCCTATAAGGCGGCAGAAGATGCTGCAAACGCAACGTATAAAGCGGATAAAGAACAATGTAAATCACTCAGTGGCAATGCAAAGGATGTGTGCATCAAACAAGCTAAGGCAACGTATGAACATGCAACACAAGACGCTAAAGCTCAGTATAAAAATACGCCACAAGCAGCGGCAGATGCGCGTAAAGCCGAGGCTAAGGCCGACTATGCCGTAGCGAAAGAAAAATGTGATGCACTAAAAGGTAACGCCAAAGATGTTTGTATAAAGGAAGCCAAAGCGAGTATGACGAATGCTGTCTCTAACGCTAAAGAGAAAGAGGAAGTGACAGAGGCGCATACCGATGCAACTAAGGCAAAAAATGATGCAGCGTATAAGGTTGCTGTCGAAAAATGCGATGCTAAATCCGGTTCTGCCAAAGATGCATGTGTTAATGCTGCGAAACTCCAATTTAATCAATAGAAGATATCAGACATAAAGCATGTAATCGCGCCTTCATACGAAAGTCAGCAGGGCATAAAATCAATCTCCGATCCAATGTTTACATAGTGATTAAATTGAACCTATGATAAAAATTTTAGTGGTTGATGACCATGCTGTAGTGCGTGCAGGCGTCCATTACTTTATTGCAGATGTACCGCACATGGAAATCGGGGGCGAAGCTGCCAGTGCTGAAGAGGCTATCAGAATGGTGCGTGCGCAGGACTGGGATATTGTATTGCTCGATATTGCGATGCCCGATAAAAGCGGGGTTGAAGTGTTGAGACAGATCAAGCGTGAAAAGCCCAAACTTCCTGTGTTGATTCTCAGCATGCATCCTGAAAGTCGCTACGCAGTGCAGGTATTGCGTAGTGGTGCGAATGGTTATGTACAAAAAGAAGCGCTCGCAACTGAATTAGTTAAAGCGATTAATACTATTTTAGAGGGACATAAATATATCAGTTACGGCGTTGCAGAGTTATTAACTGCCGACCCCGATACGGATGATCAAAAGCCTTTGCATGCATTGTTATCCGAGCGGGAATATGAGATTTTTTATCAATTAAGTCTCGGTGAAGGTGTCACTAAAATCGCTGATGCGTTATGTCTTAGCGTTAAAACGGTCAGTACCTATCGTACCCGTGTATTGCAAAAAATGCGTATGACGAATAATGCCGATATTATTTACTATGCAATTAAGAATAATTTAATTGATTAATATATACAGTCAAATGGTGTTAATTCGTGCGAATATTTCCTTCAATATTAGGAGGCTCCGGTGTAAAAAATTATTACTATTAGTAAGTCTGCATACCTGTTTATAGCTAAACAGTTATGCAGACTTATTTACGGACTTACAGATGCCTAACGCATCACATTTTATGAAAAAAACGAGCACCTCATCATCAGTAACATCTCCTCTCCGTATTTTTTTAGTGGAAGATTCGGCTGATGTACGTAACTGGGTTATTGAAACCGTGCAAGGTATTCAAGGCGTTACGCTGGCGGGATTTTCGGAAGAGGAGAGCGATGCGCTTCAGAAAATTGATGCGGAGCGTTACGATATATTAATTCTGGATATTGAATTGAAACAGGGCAATGGCATGAGTTTGCTTAAAACACTGTCTACATCAAATAAATATCTGGATAAATTAAAAATTATTTTTAGCAACAATGTCAGCCAGACATATCGGCATGCCGGTGAGCAATACGGTGTGCGATTCTTTTTCGATAAAACTTCTGAATTTCCAAAATTACGCACATTGCTTGAAGAGTTAGGGTCCCATGGACATGGCGAACCATTGAGTTCTGTTTAATGATCTAACATCGGCATATCGCCGTATACATTTTCTACTAACTCTTAGCTGATCTCTTTGACGTTTTTAAACGCTCAAGCAATTAAAAAATAGCATTTTTCTTCGATTGAGCTGTGGACGAAAGGCGCGAGGAAAAGGTGAGTGAAAACATTCATTCCGTACGCGAAGCCAGCGATGATCATCCGCATTATCAATATCTGGTAAAAAGTCGCGCACTCGAAAGCTTTGTATCGCCGGGCAGTGACGTCTCGCGTGTGATTGCAAGCGCGGTGACGTTGACCGCTGTTGTGATGGTGGTAGTGGGATTTATGCTTGCGCATGCATGGTATGGGATAGATAACACGGGCATATTGGGGGAGTTGGGGACCTTGCATCCTTTTGTTGCTTTAGGATTCTTGAGCGGTGGCGCGAGCCTGTTATTACTTTGTTCATCGGCGGCAGATGAGCGTGTTGTGAAATTGTTTGCACGAACTCTGGCTATTTTGATGGTGCTACCGGTGGTGAGCATGCTCACGCAAGAAGCACTTGGTAATACCGGAAATATAGATCATTTCTTCCTGCCTGCCTCATCGGGGATCGCGTCCGATTTTATCGGCATGCATCCTTTTGCCGCCGTGGGTTTTGTGTTTTCCGGGGCGTCATTGCTGGCGCTTGATTATCACACTGCGGGCCAACATTATCCGTCTGAGTATTTAGCCAGTGCATTGATTTTTTTCAGTGCTATTCCCTTATTTGGCTATTTGTACAACGTTGATGTCATGATCAAAATGGTCTACGGGAGTGCTGTTCCGTTGATCGTTGCGTTGTGTTTTTTGTTGTTCGGAGTCGCGCTGTTGATGTCGCGCCCACGTCATTTATTGATGGCAACGATTACGCGCCATGCGCCGGGTGGACAAATGTTGCGCCGCTCGTTACCGCAGATGTTGATCTTGCTGGTGGTGTTGAATTGGCTGGCCGATTGGGGCGCGCGCAGAGGAATGTATGACCACAATATGGTGCCGCCGCTGTTAACGTTGATAGGCGGCGGTTTGTTGTTGTTTATTTTTTGGCGTACTGCTGGCAAGGTCGACCGTGAGTATAGTGCGCGCCTTCAAAGTGCAGCGGAACTGGCCGAGGCAAGCGCCTTGCTGATCGCCGTTAGTGACAATACAAATGATCCTATTTTTGTGAAAAATCGCACCGGCAATCTCATCTTTGCCAATCCAGCCTGCTTGCGCCAATTCGGGAAGACCTGGAGTGAGGCGAAACTTCGGCGCAGTCGGGAATTGTTTTTGCGTCAGGAAGATGCCGATCGTATCGATCGTGATGATGCGAGTATTTTAGCGTCAGGAAAGTCCCAAACGATAGAGCAGACAATCTTGTTCAACGAAGGTGTTTTAACGTTTCAGGTGACCAAGGGGCCGTGGTCGGACTCGCAAGGTAAGGTCATGGGGATTGTGGGTATTGCGACCGATATTACCGAGCACAAGCATGCTGAAGACTCGTTACGACGGCGTGAGATGGAATTGGAGCGCACCATTTTTCAGCGCACCGCTTTACTACGCGATTTAACCAATCACATTGAAGATGTGCGCGAGGAAGAAAAGCGCGCTATCGCGCGTGAGCTGCATGACAATATGGGCGCTGCGCTCACGGCATTAAGCATGCATTTGGAGGGGGTCTATAAAGTGCTGCCCGATGATGCGCTGTGGCAGGATCGCCGGGCACACATTGAGGATTTATTGCGTTCGCTGGTGGTCACTACGCGCCGTATTCAAACTGAACTTCGCCCGAATATGCTTGATCTGTTTGGACTGAAGGTGGCGCTCACCGAGCAATTAGACGACTTTGCTCAGCGTACTGAAATCGTTTGCCGGACGAGTTTCCCAGATGAAAGTATCAGTATTGATCACAAGATTGAGATTGCGGTGTACCGGATGTTGCAGGAAATATTAAATAACGTAGCCAAGCATGCGCACGCCACCAAGGTCCACGTGATATTGGACGTGGATGAGGACCGGTTGGCGCTGACGGTATGTGACAACGGTATCGGTATTTCACAGGATCGCCTAGAGAATGTGCACACGCATGGGTTGCGTGGGCTGGAAGAGCGGGCCAGTTTTTGGGGCGGTAGGGTTGTCTTTAAACCAGCGCAATTTGAGGGCGAAAAAAAGGGGACGATGGTAGTGGTTGAAGTGCCGCTCTCATCGAGAACTGACCAAACGGACCAAACGGACCAAACGGACGCGCAATAAACGGACGCACTACACACGAGGCGGGGCGATCCGATCATTATTTTCATTCCTCGATGCGGTTTGCCACTTCATGAAATCCTA
Organism: Glaciimonas sp. GG7; assembly: GCF_052976905.1. NCBI lineage: Bacteria > Pseudomonadati > Pseudomonadota > Betaproteobacteria > Burkholderiales > Oxalobacteraceae > Glaciimonas > Glaciimonas sp. GG7. The sequence continues at coordinate 20,157 of NZ_JBRIIQ010000028.1, forward strand.
CACTCTTATTAGAGAGTGTCTGATGGCTATGCGCGCATTGCGTCTTAAACTAAAACTGCATGCAAAGGATCAGAATGACATTTCATCATTTCTGCCGAGAATCTTTGCTTGGAGCGGGTTTGCTGCTCGCTATGCGTATTTTCTATTCACAGGAGTCGAAAAATGAACAAAGACCATCTCAAAGGAAGCGTCAAGGAAACCGCTGGCAAGATCCAGGAAAAAACTGGCAAATTGATGGGAAGTCACGATCAAGAGGCAAAAGGGCTAGAAAAGCAAATTGCGGGAAAAGCCCAGAAGCGGGCTGGGGACGTGAAGGAGGCCATTAAAGACATACCAAAACACCACTAACATTGAATTAGGACTTACGTAAAATCTCCACAGCGGCATTACGTCCGCCTAGCCGTTGTCAGTCGGCCTTGCTGGAACGATTTTGCGTAAGTCCTGGTAATAACGAAAAGAGCCATCGAAATAGTAATGCCGTTTAGTTAAGAAATCGTTCGGACTGAGTTGCGTAGTATCGAAGGCGCACCTGCATCAGCGCTGACTTCGATACGCCCGATAGGCTACTCAGCCCGAACGGTTAACTCGATTAACTGAACAGCATTACCATTTCGATGGGCTCTTTTCGTTGTGTAGTTAGCTGTCTGCTGCGACAAGAATGCTGCAGGAAATTTTTTCTACCAGCAGGCTATCGGTTGAGCCGCGCCACCAGCGTAATGCCAGGGGTTTTTTACGAGAGTGGGCGATGATGACTAAATCGATGTCGAGCTGATCGACCAAATCACCAATAACGTTGATCGGTTCGCCGCTCTCAAAATGGGTGATGACATTGAGGCCCACATCGCTGAGCAGTTTGTGTCCTTTGATGAGTTCTTGTTCTAAGAGGGCTTTTTCTGAGGTAATGGCAGATTCGGCCACGAATTCACCTGCCATGAGATAGGTCGCAAGATTGATGACACCCAACAAATGCACTTCGACTTCAGGGCCGGGCGCAAGGCGGATACAGGCATGCAAGGCGCATCGGCTTTCGGGTGTGCCGTTGTAGGCGATAAGAATTTTTCGATACATATGCCCTCCAGAGGTGAAAACTATTTTTATCATAACGCACAACCGATGGCTGTCACCAGTTGTCAAAATGGACGGGCAACAGGTTTTATCTGGGATACGGCTCTTGCTTTGCCCGGTTATCTCAACGTAGACTGTTGACTGTATTTCAATAAAAAAGACAGCATTCTGTTGCAGGCATGTTTAGCGATGTTATTTTTCAGCAATTAACATAATAGGACTTACGCAAAATTGCCCCAAGGGCGTTGTGCCTGACTTGGCCGACCGACCGTAATGGCATCAATGGTCTGCATTGTTGGAGCAATTTTGCGTAAATCTTAAATAACACTGTATCAAGACAAAGGGGTAGGGGATGTCAGACGAGAATGTGAATCGGATAATGATGGAGTCTGCTAAGCAAGTAGCGACCGAAATCGTCATCGTTGGCGGTGGCGCAGGGGGTCTCGAATTAGCCTGCAAGTTAGGGCGCAAGCTTGGGCATGGTTATGTCACGCTGGTGGATCGTATGCTCTATCACATCTGGAAACCATCGCTGCATGAAGTTGCCGCTGGAACGCGCGATATTCATCAAGAAGGTTTGTCCTATCAAATGCTGGCGCACGATAATCATTTCCGTTTCGTGCATGGTGCAATGAGCGCACTCGACACGGTTCTCAATACCATCACGGTCGATGTGTCGCATGGGGCGAGCGATGTCGGTGACCCTGATGCGCTCCCGCCGCGTCAGATTGCGTTTGGTAAGCTGGTCATCGCCGTTGGCAGCGTTTCGAACTACTTTGGATTGACTGGCGCTGAAGAAAACACCATCTCCCTCAACTCGACCGAAGACGCAGAATCTTTCCGTCGCCGTTTGCTGAAATTACTCTCTCTGGCGGACATCAAAAAAGAGACTTCGCCTGATGCCGGGATTGATATCGTGATCGTCGGCGGGGGGGCTACCGGGGTTGAGCTTGCGGCAGAATTGCGTGAGGCCAGCAGCGTCTATACCGACTACGATTTTCATCGACTTCATCCCGATAAAGATGTCCGCATTACCATACTCGAAGGCGCATCACGCTTGTTGGCACCATTGCCGGAGCGGGTGTCAAAGGCGGCAACCAAGCTACTGCGGGAGCGCGATGTGCAGGTGATGACGGATTGTCGGGTTGCCAGTATCGCTGAGAAATTCGTCACAGATGCCAATGGTAATACGTATCCGTTTGATTTGTGTGTCTGGTCGGCCGGGATCAAGGCACCGGATTTGTTGAAGTCACTCGGGTTGCCGGTGACTAAATCAGGGCAACTTGAAGTCAACGGCGCACTACGGGTGAACGGGAGCAACAATATTTTTGCATTAGGCGACTGCGCTGCCAGCATCGGTGCCGACGGCAGACTAGTGCCGCCCAGAGCGCAAGCTGCGCATCAGCAAGCCGACTATTTATTGGCGTTGTTTATGCGGGAGATTAAGGGGCAGGCCGCAATTGATGCACCATATGTCTATAAAGATTACGGTTCGTTGGTCTCGTTCGGGAGATATTCATCGGTGGGGACGTTAATGGGTTCGTTGACAAAACTGGGCTGGTTTGTCGATGGGTTTTTCGCCCGGATGATGTATGCCAGTTTGCATTTGTTACATTTGAACGCGTTGCTGGGGCCAGTGCGTACGGGGGTCACGGCAACGGCCAGCAGTTTGATGAAGCACGCTAAACCATCGGTTAAATTACATTAATTGCTTTTAGTAAAAATGTTGAAATGGTTTTATTCGACATATTGATGGATGCACAAAAATGCCGTTACCAATCGCCTTAAGAGTCACTGGTAGCGGCATTTATTTATATGGTGCAATTTTATTTGCCGACTTCATGCCCAATCACACCGCCGACTGCTGCGCCTCCAACTGTGCCCAGAGTGCTACCGCCGGTAAGCACTGCGCCAGCAACGCCACCAATGCCAGCGCCGACGGCAGTATCGGCACCTTGTCTTGACATACCCCCGCATCCGCTCAGGGACACCAGCAACGTCAGGGTCAGTGCGCTGATGGAAATAGTGTGTACGATTTTCATAATGCGTCCTCTTTGGAATAAGTATCAGATAGGTTCCCCTGTCTTAAGTAAGGCCGCATAATCGTTTATACGTGGTAGTCGTACGGTCTGCGTCGGAGCGCCTAGTCTAAACAATTATGCTGCCTTACTTAGATCATACGCTTTGTATTAGCATTGTTTGCCTCTAGAGTTGTTGCTGCTACCGGTTACTCACTGATTTGGCTGTAGGAATTTTCTGACAAGTGGCTTTATGCTGTGCCATGAGATATTGGGTCACCAAACCATTTTTTAGAAGGTCGATATGGACTCCTCACCGGCAAGAGTTAAGCAGCGTTTCTTTTTTCTCATCTACGGGTGTGTTTGTGCCGTTGCACTGCTGTGTGCTGGCAGCGTGAGTGCCGCTGATTTATCGCGACATGAAAAACTATTCTTGATGCATGTTGCGGAAGGTGGTTATGCGGAGCTCGAAGCAAGTAGTTTAGTGATCAGTCGCGCAGCCAACCCTGAAATACAAACATTTGCGAAGGCGATGACTTCAGATCAACAAATAATCGCTGTCGAATTGGCGCGCCTGGCATCGGCCAAGGGAGTAATCCTCCCGGAAACGACTGGCAAGATACAGCAAGTATCGATTGTCAGGCTATCGAAGTTAACTGGAGTGCGGTTCGATAAGGAATACAGTCGTGAAATCGGGGTCTTGGCAAATATGGACCAGATTGCGTTGTTTCAGCAGGCGCAAAAGCGTGCGAAAGATCCTGACGTCAAAGCTTTTGCCAGCAAGTTCTTGCCTATGCTCAGGCAACATCTGGAGATGGGGCAGCAGTTAAAGTTGGTTGTGGATAAGCGCAAGATGCAGTGAAGATTGCTTACATACCATCTCTAGAAGTCCTATATTACGTATATGGCGATGATGTTCTTTCGCTTATCGTTGCATTAGCGCTGTAATGACAAACGGAGGTTTTTATGACTGACATCAAGCAAGTATCAGATCAAGCGGTTGCTCAAACTGACAATAAGAAGGTGCCGACTTCTACGCATAGGCAATCTCCATTCGGCCATGCGCTAGACGGTAGCCAGCAGCTCGATATTTTGGAAGAGCAGATCTATACGAATACCGATGGTCCTGCCAAAGATCAGCCTATCGTTCCGGCTAAAATTGCTGGAAAGTAAATCGGGATAGTTGTCGGTTATTTGTTTCTTTATCGTCTATTATCATTTTTTCATTCCGTTCCAGATCAAACTCAATGTCAATTTTTTACGCCACGCAGGCATCGCGCCATGCGTGGCATACGGTTCTGAAGGTCATTACGAATGTGGTTTTTGCGGTGTCGCTAGTCATGTGTTTGCTCTACAGTAGCCAGGCTGGGGCGAGCGCCGAGGTAGACAACACACCGGTTCCCGATACCATCGCTCAACGGCTTATTGCCTGTACTGCTTGCCACGGCAAGCAGGGACGCGCCGCCAGTGATGGTTACTATCCGCGCATCGCAGGTAAACCAGCAGGTTATTTATATAACCAACTCATCAATTTTCGTAGCGGGCGTCGGCAGTTTCCGATGATGACCTACATGGTTGATCATATGTCGGACGCCTATTTGCTTGAAATCGCCGACTACTTTTCGGATCAGCATCCACCGTATCCAGCTCCCCAGCCATTCAATCTATCGTCCGCACATTTTGCGCGAGGACAAGCGCTGGTGCAGGATGGTGACGCGAGCAAAAAAATTCCGGCTTGCATTGCTTGTCATGGCAATGCAATGACGGGTGTTTTACCTGCGACGCCAGGTTTGCTGGGCTTGCCGCGTGACTATTTGGTGGCGCAGATAGGTGCATGGCAGACCGGTGTGCGTCATGCTGCTGCGCCCGATTGCATGGCGCAAGTTGCGCAGCGATTGAGTCCTGATGATATTGCTGCGGTCGCGAGTTGGCTGGCTGCGCAGCCGATTCCAGAAGGGGCGAGCGCGGTTGTGGCCGGACCATTAAAACTACCGCTTGCTTGCGGTAGCGTACCGAATTCAGTGAGTAAAGAATGATCAGGTATAAACGTTTTTGGTTATGGAGCATAACCAGCCTGGCCGCGCTGATGGTATGCATCACCGGTGTGTTGGCGTACTTGAATATGGATGATCCCGATCCCCGGGCGACTCAGATTTCCGCATCTCTTAACGCGCATCAACGCAACGATCAAATTGCGCGTGGCGCTTATCTGACCCGTGTGGGGGATTGCATGGCTTGTCATACCGCGCGTGGAGGCCAACAGTATGCTGGCGGACGCGCAGTGGTGACGCCGTTCGGTAAGGTTTATGCACCGAATTTAACGCCAGATCAGGAAACGGGAATCGGTCGTTGGGACGCAAATGATTTCTGGCGTGCGCTGCATAACGGCAAATCCAAAGATGGCAGTTTGTTGTATCCGGCTTTTCCGTATACCAACTACACCAAAGTGTCGCGGGACGATGCCGATGCGATGTTTGCGTATTTGCGTAGTCTCCCGGCGGTGACGCAAAAGAATATTGCGCCAGAGTTACGATTTCCGTACAACAATCGGGTGCTGTTGTACGTATGGCGTGCATTGTATTTTCGGCCCGGCGTATATCAAGCTCAGAGTGATCAATCGGTAGAGTGGAATCGCGGCGCTTATCTGGTGCAAGGTCTCGGCCATTGCAGCGCCTGCCATTCGGCCCGTAACGCATTGGGTGGACTCGATCTTAAGGGGGAACTGAGTGGTGGCTTTATTCCTGTGGTGAATTGGTATGCACCGTCATTGACTTCCGATGTTGAAATCGGTCTGGGTGATTGGGAAATCACGCATATCACATCCTTGCTCAAGACCGGTGTGTCGCCACGTAGCGCAGTGTTTGGGCCGATGGCTGAAGTGGTTGCCGCCAGTTTGCAGCACGTGCACGAGACTGACATTACGGCGATGGCGGTTTATCTGAAAACCTTGCCGCGTCCAGATCTGAGTCCGGTCGTTGAGAAAGAATATGCGAGTCCGCAAGAGATTGATCGGGTTTTGGCGCTAGGAGAAACCGTCTACAAAGATAATTGTGTCGCCTGCCATCTTGCGTCCGGCAAAGGCGTATATCCGGCCTATCCGCCGCTGATGGGCAATCGGGCCATTACGATGCCGTCGCCTGTGAATGCTATTCGGGTCGTCTTGAATGGCGGTTTTGCACCTACCACTGCTGGTAATCCGCGCCCCTATGGCATGCCACCGTTTGCACAAGATATGACGGATGCGCAAGTCGCAGCGGTTGTTTCGTATATTCGTAACGCATGGGGAAATAGTGCTACGTTGGTATCGGCGTCTGAAGTTAATCGTTATCGTTCTGTGCCGCTGGATTAGCGATTGAGGATTTTTTTCATGCATAAAAAAGCAGCCATCGGCTGTAATGCTGTTCAGTTAATTTAGATAACCGTTCGGGCTGAGTAGCCCATCGTGCGTATCGAAGTCAGCGCTACTGCGCCTTCGATACGCTAAGCTACTCAATCCGAACGGTTTCTTAACTGAACGGCATTAAGCCATCGGCTGCTTTTTTTATAGCATCGTCAGCATAATTTTTCCGATATGACTGCTGCTTTCCATGAGCGTATGCGCTTGGGCGGCATGCTCCAGTGGAAAAGTCTGAAAAATCACCGGTTTGATCTTGCCTGCTTCCAGCAAAGGCCAGACGTGCGTTTGTAATTGCGTTGCGATCGCTGCTTTGAATGCAATCGGGCGCGGGCGCAATGTCGAGCCGGTGATCGTCAGACGGCGCGCCATGATTTTACGGAAATCGAGATTGGCGCTGTTGCCGCCCAATGTCGCAATGAAGACTAAGCGACCATCTTCGGCCAGACAATTTATTTCGCGCGGTACGTAATCCCCTGCGACCATATCGAGGATCACATCGACGCCTTTGCCTCCGGTTAGCGATTTCACTACTTCGACAAAATCTTCGGTACGGTAATGAATGGCGCGTACTGCACCCAGATCCTCGCAGGCACGGCATTTTTCATCTGAGCCAGCAGTTGCGAACACTTGGTGGCCGAGGGCTGTAGCAATCTGTATTGCGGCAGCCCCGATCCCGGAACTGCCGCCTTGCACTAGCAACGTTTCATTGTCAGTCAAATGTGCCCGTTCAAAAACATTGCTCCATACGGTGAAAAAAGTCTCTGGCAGTGATGCGGCTTCAAGTGTAGTCCAGCCCTTGGGGATCGGCAGGCATTGCACGGCAGGGGTGGTGCAATATTCAGCATAGCCGCCGCCCGGCACCAGCGCGCAGACCATATCTCCTTTTTTGAAGTGGCTATTGGCGAAGTCGCCATCGATAATTTCTCCTGCCACTTCCAGACCTGGTAAATCGGACGCGCCGGGTGGTGGTGCATAATTACCGGTGCGCTGAAATACGTCAGGGCGGTTAATGCCAGCGGCATGCACTTTGATAAGTACTTCACCGCCCTTGAGTGTTGGAACAGGTCGATCGCGGATTTGCAAAACATCCGGCTCACCGGGTTGCGTGATTTCAATAACGCGCATGGGGCTTCCTCTTTTTTAGTGTGGATAAGTGTGCGTGCATCCTGAAGTCGCCTATTGTAAGGTGACTTATCCACTAGCGTATTTTGGTAAAATTCGCTGAAATAGCGAAGATTGGATTGAGGTAAATTGAATGAATCCTTGAAGATGCAGAACTTCACGACTTACGGTACAGTCAACGCCTTGCTTCCCAGACAACAAGAACACAATCTTAAAGTATGAACAATTTAAATCCCCCGAAACGTTATACCTCAACCGCTATTGCTATGCATTGGCTGGTCGCACTGTTGATTTTTGCGGCGTTTGGCATTGGTTGGTACATGACCGACATTCCCGGACTGACCCCGCAAAAACTCAAATTATTTTCCTGGCATAAATGGCTGGGCGTGACTATTTTTGGTCTGGCAGTGATCCGCGTTGCATGGCGCTTGCTCAACCCGGTTCCGCCTTTGCCTGCCGGTATGTCACGATGGCAGCAGCAGGCCGCGCATCTGGTGCATCAATTATTGTATGTGTTGATTATCGTGATACCGCTAACCGGTTATTTTTATAGCGCTGCAGCGGGTGTTCCTGTGGTGTATCTGGGTTTGTTCCAGATGCCCATGCTGATTGAAAAAAGTGATCAACTAAAATCTATTTTGGGGCCTATGCATGTCTGGCTCAATTATGCGATGGCCGCCATTGTTGTCGTCCATGTGTTAGCTGCGTTGAAGCATCAGTTGATTGATCGTGATGGTACTTTGGCGCGGATGTTACCGTTTCTGAAGTAGGGCAGGACAGTGTGTTCTATTTTTGCATCAGTCAGTATTTATCAAGAATGTCATAATTAAGGAGTGATGTAAGTGAAAAATTTACGTGCAAAATCGGCGATCGTTTTGGCCTTGGCAGGCGCTGGTGTATGGATGGCGAATGCAGCCTGGGCCCAGTTGGATGCCGGGAAAAGTTCGGTCAGCATCGTTGCTAAGCAATTGGGCGTGCCGATGGATGGCAAGTTTAAGAAATTTGATGCTACGGTAAATTTCAATCCGGCCCAGTTGGCGCAATCATCTGCGAGGGTCGATATCGATATGGCGAGTTTTGATATCGGGGCCGAAGACTACAACAAAGAAGTGCGTGGAAAAGATTGGTTTGATGCGGCTAAGTATCCGAAAGCGACTTTTGTTTCTAGTAGCATTAAACAGGGTGCCGCGGGTAAGTATGATGTTGCCGGCAAGCTGACAATTAAAGGCAAGACGCAGGATGTCGTGGTGGCAGCAACCTATAAACAGGATGGTATTAGTAGTGTGTTTGATGGCGTATTGCCGATCAAGCGCAACTTATTTAATATCGGCGAGGGCGATTGGAAAGATACCTCGGTGGTTGCCGATGAGGTGCAAATTAAATTTCACATCGTTATAGCAGCAAAGAAGTAAATCTGAATAAGGTAAGTCAGTCCTGATTTTGTTGTGTTGTACCCAGCTAGTTGTTTAGCTATTTATTTCATGAAAAAGGAAAACAATGAAACTACATATTTTGATTGCTACACTCGCGGCTCTGTCGGCAGGCGCTGCGCTGGCGGCTCCGGTAACTTACAACCTGGACCCGTCGCATACCTATCCAAGCTTTGTTGCTGATCATATGGGGGGGTTGTCAAAGTGGCGCGGCAAGTTTACTAAGACTAGCGGTACTGTTGTGCTTGATCGTGAAGCTAAAACGGGAACGATCGATATCAAAATTGATCCTGCCTCGATTGATTTCGGTAACAATAAGTTGAACGAGCATGCCAAGGGTCCGGAGATGTTTGATGTGGTTAAATTTCCTGATATTACTTATAAAGGTAAATTCACTAAATTTGAGCACGGCGAACCGGAAGAGGTTGAGGGCGAGCTGACAATGCATGGCGTCACCAGGTCAGTTAAGTTGAAGATTGATGATTTTACTTGCAAAATTCATCCGATGTTGAAGCGTGAAATTTGCGGTGCAGAAGTTGAAGGTAAGTTTAATCGCGATAATTTTGGTATCGACTTCGGCAAACAAATGGGTTTCAAGCAGGAAGTGAAACTAGAGATTCAGGTTGAAGGCGTCAAGCAAGATTAATCGGACTCTCCAATATCAAACCGCTGCCGGTAATTGCAGCGGTTTTTTTATGTCCGTAATTCAGATCAGTACTTCTTACGTGAAGTATTGAGTCGCGATCTTGCGTCTGTCGCCATTCGTGGATTACAGCTGATTCCTGAGGCTCTGTAGGGGATTGCTAACGCGTCTTTGATTCGGTGCGATGGCTTGCGTATATCTGCTTTTATAAAAAATGCCGCAGAAAACACAAAAGGGTTCTAGATAAAATCTAGAACCCTTTTTTATTCTGGTAGGCCGTGCGGGATTCGAACCTGCGACCAACGGATTAAAAGTCCGCTGCTCTACCAGCTGAGCTAACGACCCAAAATAATGCTGCTACTAAAACTTCTACTACTCTCACTACTGATACACCACGATATCTCCAGAACTTCATTTCTGAAAATACTAGAAACGATAAAGGGTTTTAGATTTTGTCTAAAACCCTTTTTTATTCGTGGTAGGCCGTGCGGGATTCGAACCTGCGACCAACGGATTAAAAGTCCGCTGCTCTACCAGCTGAGCTAACGACCCGAAAGATCGCTATTATAGAGAAGGTGTAGTCACTATGTCAAACGTCAATTGGCTTTTATTTTAGTTAAATGAAAGTCGGGTTTAATATGGACTGATATTTACTTTGCGCCGCCCAGCCGTTCTTTTGCTGTTACCGCTGCTGGCGTATTTGGATATTGCGCCAGCACTTGCTCCAGCGCTTTTTTGGCAGATGCTTTGTCTTTCAGTTCTGTGTAACTGCTCGACATATTCAAGAGTGCATCAGCGGCTTTCGGATTGTCAGGATATTTTTTGAGCACCATTTGTTGTGCCGCAATTGCGTTCTTGTAGTCGCGTTGCGCAAAATAAGAATTGCCCAACCAGTATTGTGCTGAGGGAGCAAAGCCTGATGACGGGTAGCGCTGCAGGTAGTCAGAGAATGCGGCGATAGCGCCTTTGTAGTCGCCGCCCTTAAAATTGGCTAGGGCGGCGTCATACGACTTCTGCTCGTTGGGATCGATGCTTACTTCCCGTCCGTCAACGTTGACCTTTTGCGGCTCCAGTTTGCGTAGACGCGTATCGAGATCGACGTAAAAATCTTTCTGACGTTGCTGCGTATTGGCAACCTCGTTGGTCAAGACTTCGATCTGTCCGCGCAGCTTGGCGATCTCCTGATTCAATTGATCATTTTGATCGGCCAGACTCAACGAACTACTCTTGTCCGCTTTGCCATCGATGCGTGCATTTGCCGCATCAATTTTGCTGCGAATATCGAGGATTGCTCGTCGTGCTTCGTCATCGTCAAATAAACCCGCATGCGCCATAGGGGCAAAGGAGACTGCGGCCAATAAGGCCGCAGTCAGCGCTGATTTAGAAAAAATCCGCATGATCATCAATGAACTTAGTTGTAGACGATATCTGCGCGACGGTTTTCAGCGAATGACGCTTCGTCGCTGCCCAGTGCTTTAGGCTTTTCTTTACCCAGCGACACTGCTTCGACTTGGGTATCGGATACGCCCAACAGTGCCAATGCTTTACGGACTGCTTCAGCACGCTTTTGGCCTAGCGCCAGATTGTATTCACGACCACCGCGATCATCGGTATTGCCTTGAATGATGATCTTCCGACCTTTATTGGCGCTTAGATATTTGGCATGCGCTTCGATCACTGAATTGAACTCTGCCTTGACGGAGTAGCTGTCGTAGTCAAAATAAATGCTACGTTTTGACAGGATGCCTTGAGGGTCATTGAGTGGATCGCTAGAGCCAGTATTGACCGCATTGACAGAGCGTGCATCTGCTGCGCCATTCATGCCGCTACGGTCTTCAATTTTTGCTTTGTCATCGAGCTTAACCGGGGATGAGCAAGCAGCCAGTAAAACGGCGCTTGAAACGATAAGAGCAAAACTATTGAGGTGGCGCATTGTGTTTCTCCTGAGGTGAGTGGTCTTACTTTTTATATCGCTACGAATGTCAACTTTTTTGACTACTTCATGAATGGGCCCCAGGTCGGTTCCCGAATGTCCCCGGCCTGTACCGTCAACCGTTGCTTAACACGTCCGTCGACAGATACAACGGCAAGTGAGCCGCGGCGGCCACCGGATTCTGTGGCATACATAATGTATTGGCCGTTTGGTGAAAAACTGGGTGATTCGTCTTTAACGGTGTCCGACAAACGTTGTTCCTGATTGTTGCTCAAGTCCATTGCATAAAGCTGGAAACCACCATTGCGACGAGAAATATACGCCAATGTTTTGCCATCTGGGGAAATGCGAGGACTGATATTGTAATTACCACTAAAAGTCACACGTTGTGCATCGCCGCCATTGGCACTCATTTTGTAAATTTGTGGACCGCCGCTGCGGTCGCTGGTGAAGTAAATACTTTGACCGTCGGCGGAGAATTGCGGCTCGGTATCGATCCCGTTGGTCTTCGTCAAACGGCGCAAGTCGCCACCATCTGCATTGACCACATACACTTGCGTCAAGCTGTCGCGTGCCAGAGCAATGGCGATCTTGGTACCATCCGGTGACCATGACGGAGCTGAATTGCTGCCCTTGTAGTTCGCAATGACAGTGCGTTGTTTTGTAATCAGATTTTGTACGTACACGACTGGTTTCTTTTGTTCGAAGGAAACATACGCAACTTTAGAACCATCCGGTGACCAGGCTGGTGAAATAATTGGCTCGTTGGAACGCAGGGCAACTTGGGTACCTTCGCCGTCAGCATCCGCAATTTCTAGTCGATACTCGTTGCCCGATTTGGTGACATAGGCAATACGGGTGGCAAAAGCACCTCGCACACCGATGAGTTTTTCATAAATATCATCAGCAATTTTGTGTGCCGAAACGCGGGTGTACTGCGGCGCTGAGGCCAGTGCCAAAGCAGATAATTGCGCTGACTTTACGGTGTCGAGCAACTTATAGCGAACATCAAAGCGACCGTCGGCCAGTTTGGCTACGCTACCGACAACCAAGGCATCTGCGCCGCGGGCCTTCCAGTCGCCCAAATTAATTTGCGATACATCGGAGAGGACGTCGCCGGTATCGATGATTTTGAACATGCCACTGCGAGACAGATCGGCTTTAATGATCGCCGTGATTTGCTGCGGGGCCAGATTTTCATTGCTAAAACCTGCAATGGCGATGGGGATCTGGCTCGCACCGACACCAGCGGTTTCGATACGTAGCTGGGCGTGCACAATGGGTGCTGATGCCAGAATGGCGACCGTCATACCGATCACTGCGATAGTGCGTATTAACTTCGGTATTAACGTGTTCAGTAGATTCTTTTTCATAGATTATTGATCTTTCGGTTTATGGATTCCGATGAAACTTGAAGGAACAGAACCCGATTTATCTTTTGGATAAGGTGCAGATTTTTCGATTGCACGCTTCACCGCTTCGTCGAAGCCGGAAATGCCGGAGGATTTTTTCAATTGAATGCCAGCTACCGAGCCATCCGGTAGCAGTTGGACATCGAATTCTACCGCTGGATTTCCAGTCATGCCATCGGGGACGTTAAAGTTGATATTGCCTTTAATTTTAGCCCCGACTTTTTGCCCATAACCAGGATCACCGCGTGGTCCTTGCGACTGAGCCGCAGTGCCAGTACTGTTAGATGCACCAGTACCGGTAGCTTGTCCCATTAAGCGTTTCATGTCATCACTATGTCGTTTCTCGGTAGCGGCCGTTTCGGCTTTGTCCTTAGCTGCTTTTTTTGCAGCATCTTGTTTTGCTCTCAGTTTGTCTGCCGCATCTTCAGCTTTTTTTGCCTCGGCTTCTGCTTTTTTCTTGGCATCCGCGATGGCTTTTTGTTTTTCAGCTAGTTTTTCAGCATCTTTTTTTGCTTCATCTTTACGCTCCTGTTCATCCGCTTGACGCTGGCGTTCTTTATCTTCCCGAACCTGTTGCGCGTGATCGTGCTCTTTCTTTTCCTGGGCTTTGCGCTTGCGTTCTTTTTCCAGTGCAATTTCCGGGTCAGGCGCGATAGGCTCCACTACTTTTGGCGGCGGTGGTGCTTCTTGGACGACTGGTTTAGGCTCCGGCTTAGGTTCAGGTGTAGGCGGTGGTTTTTCTATCGGTTCGGGTGTCGGTTCCGGCGGTGGTGCCGCTTCCTTCACGTTCGGGCTCCAGATCTCGGCTTCGATTGCAACCGGTACCTGGCTTTGCCAATGTACACCTATCCATAGAAATGCGATTAACGCCGCATGTACGACGGCAGCCAGTGCGATGGCACGCCATCGACCTGGTTCTTTTGGGATTGCATGTAGGGTTCTATCTGTCATGAGCAGACTGTCACTTTGCGGCAGTTCGTCACTTGGTTGCCAATCCGACGCGGTTAATGCCTAGCGTTTTGGCTTCAGATATCGCTTTGATTACTTCGTCATACTTGATGTCTTTATCAGCTGAAATCATGACCGCAATATCAGGATTGTCATCGTGCATCGCTTGCAATCGGGCTTTCAGGTCGGATTTTTGTACCGTTTCCGCTTTGCCTCCGCCATTTTTTTGACCATTAATACGTAGACTGGCGTCACCATTTGCTTTCAACGCTATTTCAATGTATTCGGTCGGTGGGGCGACAGATTTTGCGGCAGTTGGCAAGTTGATGACGCTCGGATTGACCATGGGGGCGGAAACCATAAAAATCACCAGTAGCACCATCATGACGTCAATGTATGGGACCACGTTGATTTCTGCTTTGAATTTGCGCGGACGACCGCCGCGCATAGATGAGAAGCCCGTCATTAGCGCGCCTGCCGTTGCAAGATGTTGGAGAACTCTTCGATGAAACTTTCAAACCGGATCGCTAGCCGATCGACATCGTGCGAAAAACGGTTGTAAGCAACCACGGCCGGGATAGCGGCAAACAAACCGATCGCCGTCGCAATCAGCGCCTCGGCGATACCCGGCGCGACGGCTGCCAGGGTTGCTTGCTGGACATTAGCCAAGCCACGAAATGCATTCATAATTCCCCAAACCGTACCGAACAGGCCGACGTAGGGAGAGACGGAGCCAACCGATGCAAGGAAAGCCAGGTGCGACTCAAGTGCATCCATCTCACGCTGGTAAGCGGCACGCATTGCGCGGCGCGAACCGTCGAGCAAGGCAGCGGAGTCAGTGCTGGCTTTATGGCCGACGGATGCTTTAATTTTGCTGAATTCATCCATGCCAGCGGCAAAAATACGTTCCATTGCACCGGTTTGACCTGTGCCGCGACGGCGGTTTGATGCTGTGTCTTGATATAACTCGGTCAAATTACCACCGGACCAGAAGGCGCGTTCGAATTCTTCAGTTTGTTTGCGCGCACCTTTGATGGCGAACATTTTTCGAAAAATATACGTCCAACTCATGACTGAGACTGCGAGTAACAGCAGCATGACAAGTTGTACGAGCACCGAGGCATGAGTAATCAGGGTGATGAATGAAAGATCTTGAGTGACGGTCATGGAGGCGGTCTGGCTATAAGTGGTCTGAGATGCAGTCTTAACTAACGACATGCATAAGGGCTAAACATATCTGGATTTTTTTATTGAGGTAACTTGAACAGATAAGTGGGTAGTTTGTGCGTAGATAAGCGAAAAAGAACGATTGTAAACGTAACGAGTCACTTTTAGCTTCCCCTGGCAGTTAGAAATGGCTGAATGCGATCCAGAACTTGCTGAGGAATTACCTGAGGGCGAAATGTGAGCGCGTTGACACAGACCACCTTAATCCGACCTGTTGTCAATAATTTCAGCGTCTCGCCATCCTGCCGCCACGCTTGCTGTATGAAGTCGACTGCGACACGGCCGGTCTCTGTGACCGTGACAGTCAATTTAAGTTCATCATCAAGGCGAGAAGGGGCGTGGTAGTCGACTGTAGTGCTTTTGACGACGAACATGACCTTATCTGTTTCAATCAATCGACTTTGTTCAATCCCAACAGCACGTAACCACTCTGTGCGCGCACGTTCAAAAAATTTCAAATAGTTTGCGTAAAACACAACGCCGCCAGCATCAGTGTCCTCGTAATACACGCGGATAGTCCAGCTAAAATCTTTTGGTGTGTAAAGTAATGCTGAATTCATTGTGGGATGTGTTGAATTTGCTTGAAAAGATGAATAGTGACGCGATGGCGTGCAGATAACGAAGATGCTGAGAGGGTGTTTGACGATGATTTTCGCGTAGTGCATCGCACGTATGTGTATTTTTTACGAGTCTGCTTGGTAAGGCATGTTGTTTAAGTAATATTTTTTGGTGTTGCAATGCAAAATAAAGAGAAATTGTAGCCCAAACTTGCTCTAATAAGCATCAGAAATTGATACTGGCAGAATGTGTCTTGATAACTAGCTATTTGCTTTGCAATTGATGCTGCGCAAAAGCGTGTCTTTTCGTACTCTGCGTCGTCGCAAATACGCGTGATAGTCTCATCTTGCTCTATCCAAGCGCTTCACTTACCATTTACAATGCTGCACCATTTCGTCTCACGTAACTGGCGCAAAACCGAATTAAGGCCGACTGTCTTGATTTCCGGCAAAGGTGGGCATCCACCGGGAAGCGTGAGATTTATTTTCGCCGTGCGCCTGGGCAGCCCGAATGGAACGTACGACTGAGGCTGCCGCATTCCCCCATTATTCTGGCCCTCATTCGATGTAGAACCTGCAAAGGTTAACCTCTATCGATTGGAATATCTCATGTTTGAAAAAAACCACACCATCGCCAGCGCTGATCCAGAATTGTGGAGCGCAATCCAGAAAGAAAACAACCGTCAGCAAGAGCATATTGAGCTCATTGCCTCTGAAAACTACTGCTCGCCGGCCGTGATGGAAGCGCAAGGAACGCAGCTTACTAATAAATACGCCGAAGGTTATCCAGGCAAGCGTTATTACGGCGGCTGTGAGTTTGTTGATGTTGTCGAGCAGTTGGCGATTGATCGCATTAAAGAATTATTTGGTGCTGAGGCGGCTAACGTCCAGCCGAACTCCGGTTCGCAAGCGAATCAGGGCGTCTTCTTCGCAGTATTGAAGCCGGGCGACACCATTATGGGCATGTCGCTGGCGGAAGGCGGCCACTTGACCCACGGTATGGCATTGAATATGTCAGGCAAGTGGTTCAACGTGGTTTCCTACGGCCTCAACGAAAAAGAAGAAATCGATTACGAAGCGCTAGAGCGCCTGGCACATGAAACAAAGCCTAAGTTGATTATTGCCGGCGCTTCTGCTTATGCATTGCGCATCGACTTTGAACGTATTTCCAAAGTTGCCAAAGCGGTCGGTGCGTATTTTATGGTCGACATGGCGCACTACGCCGGTTTGATCGCCGCCGGTGAGTATCCAAATCCTGTGCCTTACGCTGACTTCGTTACCTCGACCACGCACAAATCGTTGCGCGGCCCTCGTGGCGGGATTATTTTGATGAAGGCTGAGTACGAAAAAATCATCAATTCAGCGATTTTCCCCGGCATACAAGGCGGTCCTTTGATGCACGTGATTGCGGCTAAAGCAGTTGCTTTCAGAGAAGCGCTGACACCGGAATTCAAGACTTATCAGCAACAAGTTGTCAAGAATGCCGATGCATTGGCGAAAGCACTGATTGAACGTGGCTTACGGATTGTTTCTGGTCGCACAGAATCGCACGTCATGCTGGTTGATCTGCGTGCCAAAAACATTACCGGAAAAGAAGCCGAGGCTATTCTCGGTGCGGCACACATGACTTGCAACAAAAACGCGATTCCTAACGATCCCGAAAAGCCATTCGTGACCTCGGGTATTCGCTTGGGTAGCCCTGCATTGACTACCCGCGGTTTCAAAGAAGCGGAAGCGACAAAGATTGGTCATTTGATCGCTGATGTGCTGGATAACCCGCATGATGCAGCGACGATTGAACGTGTCAAAATCGAAGTCAAGAAATTGACCGATGCTTTCCCTGTGTATGGCAAATAAGGCGCGCTAACTATTTGTCAGCATTTAATCAAGGCCCATTCTGGTTTTAGCCAGGGTGGGCTTTGTGTACTAAGGTAATAAAAGAGTATCCAGCTACGCGTCGATCCACCGTTATATAGATTGCTGCCATCATGAGATGTCCCTTCTGCCATCATGAAGAAACCCAGGTTCTCGACACTCGCGTGTCGGAAGAGGGGGACGCGATTCGTCGTCGTCGTCGCTGCATAAAATGCGATAAACGCTTTACGACGCATGAGCGCGTTGAGTTGGTGATGCCTGTCATCGTCAAGAAAAATGGCAGCCGTACGGAATTCGACCCTGCCAAGTTGCGCGCCAGTTTGATGTTGGCGCTGCGCAAACGCCCTGTTTCGGCAGAGTCTCTGGACGCTGCTTTACAAAAAATACAGGAAAAATTACTCGCAAGCGGAGAGCGAGAAATCATTTCGGGCCATGTGGGTGAGTTGGTCATGCATGAGCTCAAGCGACTCGACAAGATTGCATATATTCGATTTGCCTCGGTCTATAAAAGCTTTGAAGATGTGGCTGAATTTCAACATATGATCGAAGAATTTTCTGGCCCTGCGCGTAAAAAATAGCAATCATGGGATAGGCCTTCGGCTTAACTTGCAACCTCTCCCCCTACCGAAAGTGGTTTAACGGCTCCAAAACCGATAGTATTTGCCGCTCCTTCGTTCGATGCGAGGCCGGCTCTTCATGCTGCAACCTGCCAATCCACCTACTCTGTTAAACGTCGCTCAAGCGATCACCTTGCGCTCGGGTTTTACCTTGATCGAGCTAATGCTAACGATGAGTATCGTGAGCATTTTGCTGATGATGGGCATGCCATCGATGCGTGATTTTATTGTCGAAACACGCTTGAGTGTCAGCGTAAATCAATTTATTGCCGCCGCCACGTTTGCACGTACTGAGGCGATTAAGCGCGGTCGTTCGGTGGTGCTTTGTCGCAGCGTTGATGCTGAGTTTGATCAAACGGCGCGATGCGCTGTCAGCATGAGCGAAGGGCGCAGCAATCTCGACTGGGGCAGCGGCTGGATAGTGAAGGTGGAGAGCGATGATCAAGTCTTGCTCCGACAAGGCGCTTTGAACGAAAGCATCATCGTACTTGGAAAGAATCGGGCGATAAAGTATGACGGTCTTGGCAGACCAGGTAGCACTTTTACTAGCCTTGTATTTAGCGATAATAAAAAATTTGAACGCATTTTATGCATTAATCGCAGTGGTCGTATGCGGGTCTTGCCGGGAAAGACAGAATGCAAATAAAAAACTGCCTCCGATTGAAAAAATCAAGAATACATAGTTCTACGCAACAATGCGGTGTCACCATGATTGAACTATTGGTGACGATGGTTATTAGTTTTGCATTGATAGCGGGAGTAGCCAGTTTGTTTTTGAGTAGCAATGCAAGTTATCGACTCAATGAGGCCCGTCTTCGTTTGCAGCAGGATGGTCGTTACGCGATGCTATTAATGGAGAGTAATTTACGGCAGGCCGGGTTTGGGCATTTAACCTCTGCTAGCGTGAATGCCGCAGAGATTGAGCGAACTGATTTCGTCAGATCGAATGGCAAACCGGGGCAAGGATTACGTGGTTGCGATGCCGGGTTTGAAGACCCATTGAGTTATAAATTCGGTTGTCATGGCGGAGAAGGAAGCGCGAGCTTCGAAGTGGCATATCGGGTTGCCGATACTTTTGTTTTCGACAATAGTGCTGGGGCTGATTGCAACGGCTCCAAAGCCGGTGTCATCGATTTGCCGAAAAGTCATCCAGCCTACAATATCAGGCAGCAAGTAGCCGTTGCGATGAACAGATTTTTTGTCGCCACTCCAAGTGGGAGTAAAACGAAATCGCTGTATTGTCATGGTAATACAGGCAACGGTCTCAACATCGCACAGCCAATACTGAATAACGTTGAAGACATGCGACTGTCGTTTGGTGTGGCTGAGATTGGCGGGTTCTCTGCGCAACAATTTTTGAGTGCTACAGACGTTGAAGCACTATCAACAGATCAGCATCAAAACTGGAAGAGAGTGGTCCGGGTTAAGTTGTGTTTGCAACTGCACGCTCCAGAATCCTCACGCATGAAGCAGCATTACGTCGATTGCCGCGGTATCGAGCAGGCTAAAAGTGATGGCTTACGCGCTGTGATGACCAGTATTATTAATCTGCGCAATAACACGGTCAGCATTGAGTAATACAGGCTGACTTCGTTACGAGAAATTGCTGGTATCGTGACTAGCTTTTGCGCGATAGTTCTCACTTATTTTCCAATTTATGTGTAGTTGTTGCTTTTCCTCATTTTTAACTCTTCAGGTTTTTACATCATGACCCACGCCGACGTATTTATGGCCCATGCATTGCGAATGGCGATGCACGGATTCCCCACCAGCGCTCCCAATCCCGCTATCGGCTGTGTCATCGTTAAAGATGGCTTGATTATTGGCGAGGGATTTACCCAACCGCCGGGTGGCAATCACGCCGAAATTCAGGCACTCAACGATGCGCGTGAGAAAGGTCACGCTGTGCGTGGCGCAACCGCCTACGTCACACTGGAACCGTGTAACCATTTCGGTCGTACTCCGCCGTGCGTAGATGCGTTGATTCTTGCCGGTCTGGCCAAAGTTGTGGCAGCGATGGAGGATCCTAATCCGCAAGTCGCAGGGCAGGGTTTTGAGCGACTCCGGGCCGCTGGAATCGCCGTAGAGACTGGCGTGCTGGCAGGGGAGGCGCGAGAATTAAATATCGGATTTTTCTCACGGATGGAACGCGGCATGCCTTGGGTTCGACTGAAAATTGCCGCTAGTCTTGACGGGAAAACAGCCCTTTATAACGGACAAAGTCAGTGGATTACCTCCCAAGCGGCGCGTGACGATGGACATTTTTGGCGAGCCCGTGCTGGTGCGATTTTGACTGGAATTGGTACGGTTAAAGAGGATGATCCGCAACTCACTGTGCGCGCTATTCCTGTCACGCACCAACCTTTGCGGGTCATCATCGATAGCAAACTCGCAATTGATCCTAAAGCACGCTTATTAAGCGGCGATCCAATTTTAATTTTTTCGGCCGTAGAAAATCCTGAAAAAGAAGCACAATTAAAAAAGCGCGGAGCCGAAATCATGGTGCTACCTAACGCCCATGGCAAGGTTTCATTGCCGCTAGTGATGCTGGAACTAGGCAGACGCCAGATCAATGAGGTGCATATTGAGGCAGGCGCAAAGTTGAATGCCTCGCTGATTAATGAGGGATGCGTTGATGAATTGTTGCTCTATCTGGCCCCTAGTATTTTGGGTGACGCACGTGGCATGTTTGATCTCCCGGGATTAGACAATTTACAGGACAAGTTTTCTCTTCAGTTTCATGATGTCAAGCAAATTGGCGAAGATTTGCGTATCCTTGCACGATTCGATTAACTTCTATTCTTCATTCTATGTTTACAGGCATCGTCGCCGCAGTCGGCAAAATTACTTCCATCCAAACCCAAGGCGCAGGTGCCGAGGACGGCGTTTTGCTACAGATAGATGCAGGCGGTTTGTCTATGGCCGATGTCGCTCTTGGCGATTCGATTTCACTCAACGGTGCTTGCATGACCGTGACCGGGAAAACCGATCATACGTTTACCGTTGACGTATCGCGCGAAAGTCTCAATTGCACTGTGGGTCTCGATGCTATCGGCGAAGTCAATCTTGAAAAAGCTTTGACCTTGGCTGATCGGCTAGGAGGGCACCTAGTGTCAGGCCATGTTGATGGGTTGGGTGTTGTAACGAAGTTTGAGCCAGTGGGTGAGTCTTGGGAGCTAGTGATTCAGGCATCGCGCGATCTGGCGAAATATTTTGCCTACAAAGGCTCAATCGTCGTCAATGGCGTATCGCTCACAGTCAATCGTGTTGAAGATATTGCGGATGCGTGTTTGTTTTCGATTAACTTGATTCCACACACGATCCAAGTCACCACATTACGGCATCTGATGGTCGGTAAACAGGTGAATCTGGAGGTCGACTTAATTGCTCGCTATGTTGAACGCATGCTAAGTGCGCCGAAAGCCGACAACGGTTAAAGATGTCAGGGGAGGGGTACTTGTTTGGTGCGATACACGTTGTTACAAGCCTTACGACTTTGGCATGGAAGGGCGGTTAAATTTTGGGTTAAATGTAGGCATGCATTACTCATTTAATTCATCAGGAACCGTCATGAAAAAAGCTATGCGCATTGTAGTAGTTGGCATATTCGCTGCTGCAAGCCTGCTCTGGTCAGCAACACCGGCATTTGCTCGGACCCAGGTTGATTGGTCGGTTAACATCGGCGTTCCCGGCCCCGTGTATTATCCGCCGCCACCCGTCTACTACCCGCCACCGCCAGTTTATTACCCCCCACCACCTGTCGTTTATGCCCCGCGTCCTGTGTATATTCAACCGCCACCTGTCTATGTGGAAGGCTACCCTCGACCGTATTATCGTCATCCCGGTTATTACCGCAGAGGCGATGGCTGGCGTGAACATGAGTGGCGCGAGCGTCATTGGCGGTAGCATCACTAGCGTTAATTTTTTCGCGCACATTCATCTACGATGAAAAATTAACTCCCTGACTTTATGAGCGGGAGTTAATTGCATAATAAAGGTATAAATTAATACGAATTTCCCCCGACGCAATTAGCTGTTTCTGCACATTCCAACCACATCCCTTACTGATGCAGCGCCGAGTCGCGTTATGATTCGTGACGCATCATTAAACGACTGGAAAGTGACATGGCAAGAATTGACGATATTGTAAAAAGACAAAAAGATGGTGCGAAATTTATTATTTCGGGGGCCATGCTGGGTTTGGAGCCGGAGGAGTTTGATACCGTCGCAAAGTTATGGATCCAGGAATGTAATCATGGATTTGTCGTTAGCGGCGTACCCCATAGAAAATGCATTGATGGTGAGTTTTTTATCGACAGAATTACCGTGACAAAAGTCGAGTCAACATAAACATAGTTATTTTATAGAGCAATTTTCCTCTATACCCACGACGTCGGATCGATAATGCCTATGGCTTGCAAGACAGGCTTGCAAAACAGGTAACCTTGCATCAGATCGATACCAGCGTTGTGCAGGAAATCACGCTCAGCGATGGTTTCAATCCCTTCTGCCAATACCCTCACATCTAACGCCGCGCAAATTGACACTATTCCTTTGACGATTGCTTGTTTCGGTTTGCTGGTATCAATATCGCGGACCAGTTCCATATCGATTTTAATGATATCGGGCTGATATTCCGCCAACAACCCCAACCCTGCATACCCTGCGCCGAAATCATCGATGGCGGTGTGAAAGCCGAACTTTCGGTATTCGCGAAAGATATTGACCAGATGCGCCCGGTCAGCAATTTGTTCTCCTTCAGTTACTTCGAAAATGATTTGTTCAATGGGAAATTTATACAGTTGCGCCGCCTCAAAAGTGCTACGAATGCAAGCTGCAGGCTGATATACCGCATTAGGCAAAAAATTGATCGATAACATTTCATGCATGCCTAGTTCAGATGCGCCCCGAATAGCTGCTACCCGACAGGCTTGATCAAACGCATAACGGTTTGCATCGGTGACTTGTGATAGCACGGAATAAGCAGATTCGCCGTTCGGCCCTCGCACCAATGCTTCGTGTGCATAAATTGATCGCGCGCTCAGATCAACGATAGGCTGATAGGCATATATAAAATCAAATCCCAGCTCATTGACGTCTTTGCATTGCACACATTTTCCAGGCACAGATGCAGCTTTGGAAGAAACTATTGGAATAGAGGTCATATTTTTGGATTGCAGCACCGATTAGAGTGTTCACTTGTAGCATAATTTCTATTACTGCGTGTTGTTCGGCGGCCACTCAGCTACTTTAGTGTTCTGCCTACTACACGGCGAGGATGTTTGTGGATGTGTATCTGGCAATGCCTGATAAATGTAGAGGGAGTTGAGGGCGCGCTCAACAGTAGCCCTATCGATCACCCAATAAAAAACGCGTAAGTCTTTGAAATCAAAGGCTTACGCGTTATGTTTTGGCGGAGAAAGGGGGATTCGAACTGCCGCTACACCTTTATATCAAGCCGTTGCCCGAGAAATGCTGGCAAAAAGCTGTCATTCCCATACTTAGTAGCCCCATATTAATAGAGGGATGATGCTGGTAATTGAACCAGCATCACATATTAATATGGCAATATTTCCAACTCAAAACGGCCAAGCCGCTAAAATAAAGTCCCCCTCGGGGAAAAGGTAACATTGGTAACCTTTTCAGGAAATCAGTCGGAAACCGTTGCTGGGTAAGGCTTTGCGAGTTTTGACGAAAGGTAACATCAGGGTAACCTTAAGGTAATCTGGTTACCGTAGTAGAAGGTAATATAGCTATAAAATAATAGTTATATATATCAATGACTTAGCGTGATGTTACCTTTCTGGTTACCGAAGATTACCCTTCAAAGGTAACTATCTAAATCCATATAAATCAATGACTTACACTCGGAAAATAGACGAGGTTACCAAGGTTACCTTTTCCCCAAGGTGAAACCTGAAATCGGATGGTTATTTAATTTCTTTTAAGTAATAGTCATGCTCTCTCAGGCATGGTATTTTCCAAAAAATACTGTTTTGTGAGAGCCAATGATGACCACCCACTTGATGCCTATCCCCTTCTACGAAGACACTTTGCTATTGGTCGGGCATAGCGATGAGCCATTTGTAGCCATGAAACCGGTAGTCGAAAATATCGGATTAGATTGGAAAAGTCAGCACGTCAAACTAACTGAGAAATTTAATTCAGTTATCGCGGAAATCACCACAACTGGTGCTGATGGCAAGCAATACAGCATGACCTGTCTGCCATTGCGCAAAATTACTGCCTGGCTTTATTCAGTCAATCCCAACAAAGTGGCACCGGAGCTGCGACAAAAAATCATTCGCTACCAGGACGAATGTGATGATGCCCTATGGGATGTTGGACTAGGGGAGCTAACAGCCGCTCAAGCAGCATCAACGGCTTACCGATGTTATTGCCGCGTGATCCAGTCCAGCCACTCGGCGACCGCGTGCGCAACAATGTTCTCAAGGTCCGCGACATGATGTTGTTACATGAGCAAAAGTACAAACTCATGAAACAAATTGAGCAAAACAGCAGCTCGGCAATTCGCGCTGGACTCTTTGTCGACTTGCGGCGCGTATCCGATGCGCTGGGAGTAGATGTCCCCGATCTAAGTACCTTTAAGATACCAAATATACAAATCCCGCATCAACTCGACTGATCTTTCCCTGACAAAATTAAGCGACAGTTCAGTGGCCATTACCCTGCGCGCATCAGGAACCCTATTTTCACCTCCAGGTGCGTCATTTCGCGTCACTTTTTTGCCGCGTGTTCTCGCCCTCAGACGCCAGTTTTCCCCTATGCGCATCACTTTTAAAAATTTGAGTCAGAACCCCTCAATTTAGCGGTCAGGCGTGGCGGGGGGATAGCTGCGCGCCGGCGGTCGGAGTTGTGTTGTTATTATCGCAATGATCTTATCGGGGCTTCAATGAAGGGTTCTGCGTCGCCGCGAAGGCATCAGGTCTCTAAATGCAATAAGCCGCCCGAAGGCGGCTTATTGTGACTGCGAAGACAGGTTGGTATCTATTGCGCCATTGCTTTTAACGCAGCCTGCGCTAAAAATCCCGAGCGTGTCAAATGATGCGATTTGGCAAAAGCGTCGATGTCATGCAACAGACTTTCCGGCAATGAAATATTCAGACGTACAGGGCGCGTGTTGATTTTGGAGCGGTCAATATTCATCAGCATCCAAAAGCCGTCCGTATAGTCCGTCGCATTCTTCCATTTCTCAATAGACGATGCTTCGGGAATATGTGCTTCACCTTCATACATCGTTGCAACAGCTTCCTGCGCCATTTCAGGCAGATCATTCAAGTCGTCTGCCGCCGTAAAGACGCCGGGCAGATCAGGAAAGCTCGCGCTGTAAGCGCTATTGGCATCCTTCCATACATACAGTGGATATAACATTGTCGTCCTCATTTCAAATCAGCTTGTTTCAAGATGCTCTTGGCCGTACCAATGGCTAAATCTTTCTTCGGGTGCGGAACAACTACAGATTTACCGGTAACCGGGTGTCGGTATTTGTGATGACTACCGCGAGTCGAAACATGCGTCCAGCCCGCTGCTTTGAGTTGATTAATGATGTCTGTGCTGTTCATGTTGGAATTATACACACGAATACACAATTATTTGTGGGGTGTTGGTGGCAGTATGTCCATCCGCTTGTCGTTGCATGCCACAAACGAAAGGAGTAACCTTTCAACAAGTTTTTACTTATTTAAAAGAAAAGGTACTTATGAATGTTGTAAGGAAGTTAACCCTAGGTTTTCGACCCGACACTAGAGCTTTTCGAGTCGAATCGATGCGTGGTTTGCTGATAGATACCTTGCTAGACGCTAGAGGAATTGACATTCCTATTGATTACTACGCAAACATAGCAACAGGTTTAGATGGGGTTTTTAGCTTGATGAGCGAAGGTGACGGCAATCTCCTGTTAGTTGATAAAGAAAACATCTTTTTTACTAAGAGTGCATATTCTAATAACGGCCACATTGATTTGGATAAGACTTTCAAGGAGTTCATGGCAATTTTTGGTGTAATTCAACGAATCATAAAGTTCAAAGGGATTCGCAGAATTGGGCTTATCGCAGAGCACAGATTTAATACAGTAAAAAATAACAATACAGAATTGTTGGCTACTCTGACTAAACTTCCGGTAATGGAATTTCCAGCACACTTCACACTCCACTACGAAAATCGTGCTCCATCAACAGGATCATCCTTAGATACAATGAAAGGAGCTTTCACCAATTGCATTCACGATTTCTACGATAGTGCCCTTGATACGTCCGTGCCTATCGAAGGCAAAATTAATGCGAATATCGACTATCAAAAATATTACGCACCTTCTCTTAATACAAAAATAGTAGAAGAAACTGAAAAGCATTTCTTTGCGTTCAAAAAGGAGTTAAAGAAGTTTGACGAGCAAATTTTAAAGCTTGGATTCAAGAAATGAAAAGGACAAGTGCTGAAAAAACACCTAATCAATCTCCGAATTCAATACTTAAAAGCAACTTAGGCACATCAAGAACCAATAATAAGGAAGGGCCAAGAGCCGAATTAGGAACTCATCTTGGAGTTCACAATCTGCACTATGTGCCGTTGCCTCCGATGGCTGAAAGACATCATGCGGCGTATTGGACATGGGAGAAAGTCTGTACCGCACTTGGTGGTGTAGCAATACTAATATCCATCGTAATATTCTTCTATCATATGGATTCAAATATATCTGACGTAAAATCTGATATGAGAGAAGAAAAAAACAAGATAGGAAATCTGGACGAAAAGAGCACTAAGCAGACTACCTCTATCGAAATGGTAAACGGATCAGTCCAACGTCTGGAGAGTGAGGTTCGCCGTACTCAAGACTATATCCAACAACAGAAAAAGTAAGTCTCACAGGACATTTTTTGAATGTCGAAGGTCGGCGGCTATGGATCGAAGCAAATGACTATTAATAATTAACCACCTCCCAGCACGCAACGCCGCCGTCCGTTCCCTTTCCTAATCATCCTGACACTCCACATCACACAACCTCTCCGGCCAAGCCACATCCACCTGACAGAAGCGGCAATAACGATCCGGTACAACAGCCCACAAACACCGCACCGCAGCCAAAGAAGCAACCATTCCGAGCGTAACCACCCAATCTGCCCAATCAGTAATATCCC
>NZ_JBRIIQ010000029.1:0-46838 GCF_052976905.1 Glaciimonas sp. GG7
GCATTTTACCTTAGAGAAGCGCTCATCATGTTTTTAAGAACCGACCCTGAATTGGCCGTGAAACACTGCCATTTCACTGGCACACAACCAAAATTGGGTCTACGCTAACAAACACAATCGTGAAAACTATAACGTCGGATTATGTGCGGATTACCCCTTTAGTGAGGAGATTTCTATGCAATCGCCAACGCATCAAGCGCTGCATCACGCCTTGTATCAAGCCCAACATCAAGTCAACAATCAGGTTCCCGAGCTCACCGATAATAATTTATATGTCGACGATCCTGTGCTAACTGCGGGAGTGCAACGACACCACGCCGGTTGGCATGCCGCTGAGTTAGCCCGCTACGGCGCAGAACTCGGCAGCAAAGAAACCTGGGATCTGGCCGAACTGGCTAATCGCCACACGCCTGAATTACAGCGCTACGACAGATCGGGAATCCGCATCGATGTGGTCGAATGTCACCCTGCCTGGCATACCCTGCTCGGCATGCTGCGGCAGGAAAACTTGCACGCCCTGCCTTGGTCCAGCCCCCGGATCGGCAGCCATGTCGCACGCGCAGCCGGGTATTTTCTGCATGCTCAGGTTGAGGCCGGGTCACTTTGCCCGACCACGATGACGTTTGCAGCTATCCCCGTCTTGCAACAAGAACCGGCGCTGTTCGCTGCATTGCAAGCCAAGTTATACGCACGCGAACACGATAGTCGCGATTTGCCTCTTGCACAAAAAATGTCCATGCTGATCGGTATGGGCATGACAGAAAAACAAGGCGGCTCAGACGTACGCTCTAACACCACGTTGGCAACGCCGATACCAGGCGGCGGCGGACGTGGCGCAGATTACACATTAACCGGTCACAAATGGTTCTTTTCCGCGCCGATGTCTGACGCGCATATGGTTTTGGCGCGTACTGAAATGGGGATGAGCTGCTTTTTTGTCCCGCGCTGGCGGCCGGACGGCAGCAAGAACGCGATACTGATTCAGAGGCTGAAAGACAAACTCGGCAATCGCTCCAACGCGAGCAGTGAAGTCGAATTTGAAGACGCCTTCGGCATCATGGTCGGCGACGAAGGCCGCGGTATCGCCACCATCATCGAAATGGCCAATCACACTCGTCTCGATTGCGTCATCGGCAGCGCTGGCCTGATGCGGCAGGCGCTGGTGCAAGCGCTGCACTATACCCGCCACCGCAGCGCTTTCGGCGCGCTGCTGGCCGAGCAAGCCCTGATGCAAAACGTCCTCGCCGATCTGGCACTGGAAAGCGAAGCCGCTACGCTATTAATGCTACAACTCGCCAGCGCCTTCGATACGCCGCATGACCCCTTGCAACGGGCCTGGCGACGCATCGTCACGCCTGCCGCCAAATTCTGGATCTGCAAACGTGCGCTGGAATTTAGCGGCGAATGCATGGAAATCCAAGGCGGCAACGGCTACGTCGAAACCGGCCCAATGGCACGTTTTTACCGAGAAGCGCCGGTCAATTCAATCTGGGAAGGCTCGGGTAATATTATGTGTCTGGACGTATTACGCGCCATCACGCGGGAACCGGAAGGATTTGCGTTGTTGCTCGAACACTTAAGCAGCATCGCCTGCGGTCATACAGGATTAGGTCTGATGTTGGATGGTCTGAAAAACACGCTCGCTGCGCCGCCGGATCAGCGCGAAAGAATGGCACGGCATTTTGTACAGAAACTGGTGCTGACGATACAAGCGGCATTGATGGTGCAGCATGCACCATCGGCGATTGCGGATGCTTTTATCGGGAGTCGTTGCGAGGTTGAAGGTGGGCGTGTTTATGGGACTTTGGCAGGGTTGGTTGGGGCTGAGGTGCAGAAGGAAATTCTGGAACGTGTGTGGAGAGCATGATCAGATGCACGGTTAATTTAGGTATAGCGCAGATGAATTATTGCTACAAATACCATAATCCATAATCATAGATCAGCGTTAGAATTTTGCACTTTGCGGTAGCACGCGCTGTTATTGGCTTGGTTGCAGCAAGACAGGCCGCCGAAGTGTTTCCAACAAAATACCCATGAGTTGTAGCAAAACTATTTTGCGTTGCAATCATCGTCGCCAGATCAATACGAATAACCTCTGTCACCAACGACCAGTCGAGTAGTGGTGGCGCAACACCTACCGCCATTCCCTCGAAACGATGATCGACAAATACACCGGCTTGGCTATCGCAACCTGTCGGTTCAACTAAAACAACGTCAGTCGCATAACCGGCAGATTGCAGGCCCCGTGCAATTCCGGTCAGGCTGGCACCTGTACCTGCGCAGGCAACCAAGATAATCGACCTGACATCTGGCCAAGCCTTTAGCTGAAATACTATTTCAGCTCCGGTTTCCAGTTCGTGCGCGTCCAGGCTACCGCGATTAGAGAATTGATCGGTATAAAAATAATTCTTCTCCAATACATCAGCATGAGCGATGTGCCATTCAACGACTTCTTTAGGTGTTGAACCTGCTTTTAACCTATCGACGCCAACTAACTTGGCACCAAATAATTCCAGGCAGCGTCTCTTCACAGGGCTAAAGCCAAGTCCCACCGCAAGTTCGACTGGCACGCCAATTTCTGAGCAGGCGACGGTAAGGCCTAACCCAAAATTGCCGCCAGTTTTTTCGATTACTGTTGTTTCTCCGGGAATAATATCGCCCGATTGAAGCGCTGCCTGGACGATATAGCG
Organism: Glaciimonas sp. GG7; assembly: GCF_052976905.1. Lineage (NCBI taxonomy): Bacteria > Pseudomonadati > Pseudomonadota > Betaproteobacteria > Burkholderiales > Oxalobacteraceae > Glaciimonas > Glaciimonas sp. GG7. The sequence goes on from NZ_JBRIIQ010000029.1 coordinate 2,691, forward strand.
GGCGGCCCGAATTTTGTGACTGCCACTTGGATTGTTACACTCAAACTTTACAAGCAGTCCAGGCTCGATCTCTTGAATTGGTGTGAAATTTGTGGCAATAACCGCCTGCGTCTTACCTAAATTATTTGGATGCATGCGTCGAAGCCTCTGAATTAATGCGCCCTCCAGAGAGCGCTTTCCAGCATAAAAATATTCCCCCTAAGCACATGGGCAAAACCATCATATTGGTCCCGTTCCAGCCGAAACCGGCCAGCAATGGCGCAGGCAAAAAAGCACCGAGTGTGGCGCATCCGGCGATCACGGTATCGTTAATTCCTTGCCAGCGATGACGTTCCTGATCGCTGACATACTGCGCCAGCATAGTCCCACCGCCGACGTACACCAGATTCCAACCCAATCCAAGCAGAATCAGGCTCACAAAAACGGCATCGTAATGGATGTTGATCATGCCAAATCCGGCTGCCCCCATTAAAAGCAAAAATCCGAGGATCAAAACTTGTCGCAGGCCGATGATAGTAATCAATGTCCCGGTAAAAAATGAAGGCGCAAACATTGCCAGTACGTGTACTTGAATTGCACGCGAAGAAGCATCGAAAGAACAAATGTCTTTCATGACCAGCGAAGCCTGGACCATCAATAAATTCATCATGAAATAACCACCGGCCGAAGCGAAAATTGCTGTGACGATGGCGATGTTCCAGCGCCTCGATGGTACGGTTAGCACGGTAGGAATGACACGTGCGGGGACACTTACAACAGGATGCCAGATGGTCATTAACATCAAAGTGAGTATTCCCAACGCAGAGAATGCCGCGTAGCAAAGGGAGAAGTCGGCGTAACCGACAACATTGCGCAGTGCACTGGCAATAGCTGGTCCTGCGATGGCTGCCAGGACACCACCGGCGACTACCAATGAGATGGCTCGGGCTTTGATTTTAGATGGGAGATTGTCGACTGCTGCGAAGCGATAGAAGTTGGCGCAGGCGATGTAAATCCCTAGCAAACCATGCGCCACGATCAGCAGGGAAAAGCTAGCCTTGTCGACGGCGACATAACCAACCATCCCGGCGATGATTAAAAATATCGCACCGGTAGAAAATATGATGCGCCGTCCATAGCGCCGCATCAGCATGGACGCGGGATACGTAAATAGCATCACTGCGGCAAATTGCACGCCGTACGGCATCGTGCCCAACGCTGCGTTAGCGGACAGTTTGCTACCGACCAGAGCGGCGATGGTGACAGCGATCACGGCTACCGTCAGATTGATGGCCTGCGCCAATGTCAGTAAATAGGTTGGCCAGCGCAGGCGGCCAGAAGTGGAAGAGAGGATTGTTGTCATAGAGCCAAAGCTTAATAGTGGGAAAACCGCTAACGATGAAACGACTTATGTGTGGTAGCGAGCGAGATCGAATACAGCATTGGGAAAATCGCAGGATAGGCGCTCTTTGCCAGTCCCCAAACCTTTTCGGCGTACCTGCATCACCCCTACCGGAGCGGCACTATCGAGATGAATTCCGCCACAAGGAATAACGTGGTGCTGGCAGTGCCAACGTCTGGCGTCCGGCATCGTCGGATGCGCGCTGATAGTAATTTTTGCAGCGCATACGACGAACTGATTGGCACTGGCTTGAATCCGGCCGATCTGCTCGCTGGTAAAACGCTCGATGACACCGAAATCAAAGCGCGCACCATTCATCTTGATATGACAGCCACGCGTGGATTGAATCGCATCCGGACGCTCAAATCCAACGGCGAGATACAGTAAATGCGAGGCGGTATGACTGAGCGCCAAACGTGCACGCCTATTGATATCGATGCTCACCGTCACTGCAATCCCGAGTTCCAGCTCACGCAAGATTGCCTGATCGTCCGGGTGAATCATGTGCCAGATTACGCCCTCGACCTGAACATCGGGAAAGTCTGGCAGACCGGTAAAGTATCCATATAATTTCTTGGCACCGATAAATCGCAGACTGCGGCCATCGGGTAAAGAAATGCAGCCCTGATCGGCTTCCTGCCCACCGCCTTCTGGATAAGCGACGGTTGCATCGAGCTCTATAAAGTCAGATCCCACTTTGACAATCCTTGCCTGGCCCTGACTCAGATAGGAATCTTCGTAATAAAGTTTGTGTGTCTGGCGCTCAAGTTTCATTTTTGATCTCCTCTTACGTTTGAACCACTGCTTTGACGAGGATTATGTGAATTGGTGACCTGGACGCTAGTACGTAATACAACCCTGCTATTGGATGGGATATTTTCGGTGATAGTGCACTGAGGTCCGACGAAGACATCATCACCTACGGTAATTGCACCAAATATTCGTGCGAAAGCACCAATTTGCACACGGTCACCTATGGTTGGATGACGTTTGCCATTTGGGTTATCAGATATCAAGCAAGCACCCAGCGTCACAGCCCCAAGAACATAGCAGTCATCCCCGATTTGCGCGGTTTCACCAAAGACTGTACCGATGCCATGATCAAGAACGAATCTTTTACCTATCCTGCAGCGATGATGTAACTCGGCACCTGAAAGGTACTTGCCTCGGCTGGAAATGAGCGACGCATACATAGGCAACTCCCGGTGCGGAGATTCTTTCTCAGAAAAATGGCTATCGAGCTTGTGTGCGAGGCGGTAATGTAAAACCGCCCTGAATGAAGTTGAAGTCTGAACGATACGGAACGGATCACCGCCGGAGGCGGGGTCCTTACTGGCAAACGCATCCACATCTTCGATTAACTCTTGTGTGATGTCGAACAGCAGCGGAGTATTTACTAATTGATTGATATATTCAGGTGGGCAGCACTCCCACAGTGCAGCTTGAAGCTGGGCAATAATTGCATTGTTTACTGCAATTATTTTCGGATTTTGCTTTGTAAAATTCAGTCGATCAGATTGCATCCCTGCCGTTGCGGTCATACATACCTCCGATAGATATACGTGAAAAAAAATAAGCATACTAATTATTCTTCCCAAAATCGGAACATTCTTGCGCAACTTAGGTAAATTACTTATATCGCGTTGATAAATGAATTTTTATAACGTCGGCAGAATGCGAGCATCTCGGAGGTACAGGCGAAAAAATAGCCAGCTAAGGAGCTGGCTATTTTTCTTACTAAATTTGGAGGCGGGGGTCGGGATCGAACCGGCGTCTACGGCTTTGCAGGCCGCTGCATAACCACTTTGCTACCCCGCCGCGGAGCGTATTGTACAGCGAATCATCGTCAGGTTGTACGTTTGCATCTCTTAACGTAGTTAAAAAATACTGCCTCTGACATGAGCTGACATTAAAAAAGGAAGCTTTTTGAGCTTCCTTTTTCTAAATCTGGAGCGGGAGAAGAGGCTCGAACTCTCGACCTCAACCTTGGCAAGGTTGCGCTCTACCAACTGAGCTACTCCCGCATTTTCTGTTGCATTAGCTGCGATATTTTGCGACTGCTGCTAGAGAGACGCCATTATAGATGGCCTAAAAATAGTGTCAAGCGTTTTGCAAAAATTTCTCAGAAAATTCTGTGCATCCCTATTTCTACTGCGCTTTTTCTTTGATCAATGGCCATGCCTTACGTAAGTAATAAAACATCGACCAGACCGTGAGCACGGTCGCCACCAACATCAATGCATGCCCCAGCAAACGGATATCGATACCGAATATCTTCCCTGAATACAGCAATACCGGTATCGCGGTCATTTGAGCGGCTGTCTTAATTTTTCCTAGCGAACTTACTGCCACTGATTTAGATGCGCCAATTTGGGCCATCCACTCACGCAACGCACTAATGGTAATTTCGCGGCCAATAATAATAAAGGCGATCACCGGGCTGACCCGATCCAGATTGACCAATACCAGCAATGCGCCTGCGACCATCAACTTATCGGCAACCGGATCTAAAAACGCACCAAAGGCTGAGGTTTGATTCCAGCGCCGCGCAAGAAAGCCATCGAACCAGTCGGTGATAGCAGCGACGATAAATACGATGGCAGATGCAAGTCCGATATCAGTCGAAGAAAATCCAAAATCAGGAAGATAAAACACGCCCACGACAAGGGGAATCAGAGCCACGCGTAGCCAAGTCAGGAGGATCGGAATATTCAAAGGCATAGATAAACTTTGTTGTTTAGGGCTTACGTAAAATTGCTTTGCAGCGCACTTTGCGCTATCAACGCTTGCCAGCGAGGATAGTAGGACATCCGTTTTTATATTATTGCCAAATGCCCAAGTCCTGATTATCTAGGACTATAGCGGCGTTGGGAAATAAATTACGCTAAAACACGCATACAACACCCCAATCATTTCTCTAAAGACGGTCAGTTGAACCAGCATCACCGTCTCCTCAATGCAATTGGCGATAAATATCCTCTGCGAGTTGCCGTGAAATACCTTCCACAGAGGCCAAATCGTCAACACTGGCATCGGCCACAGCCCGCAATCCCCCAAAGCGCGCCAGTAGTTTTTGCCGCCGTTTCGCGCCAACGCCCTCGATCTCTTCCAAACGCGAGGTCTGACGCGTCTTGGCACGCTTGGCACGCATACCAGTGATGGCAAACCGATGGGCTTCATCACGAATCTGGGCGATCAACATCAGTGCGGCCGATTCTTTGCCCAACTCACGCGGCGCACGCTCGTCAGCAAAGATCAGCGTCTCCAAACCGACTTTACGTCCCTCTCCTTTGGCTACGCCAACGATGAGGCCGATATCGAGTCCGAGCTCTGTGAGTACCTGACGCGCCATTTCCACTTGACCTTTGCCGCCATCAATTAAGACGATATCGGGCATCGTGCCGCCACCGTTGGCGACTTTTTCGTAGCGCCGCATCAGAACCTGGCGCATCGCGGCATAGTCATCGCCGGGCGTAATGTCTTTGATGTTGTAGCGCCGATATTCACTGTTTTGCATTGCGTGGTGATGGAAGACGACGCACGACGCCTGTGTTGCTTCGCCGGAGGTATGACTAATATCGAAACACTCTGCACGCAAATTATCGATATCCGCAATATCGAGCGCCAGCACCTCAACCAACGCCCGTGTACGCGCCTGCTGCGAACCCTGCTCTGACAATAGACGCGTGAGCGAAATCTCTGCGCCCTTCTGCGCCATATCGAGCCATTGGCGGCGCTGGCCTTGCGGCTGAAATATCAGATTAATCCGATGTCCGCATTGCGCCATCAGCGCCAGCATCAATGCCGGTTCATCGATATCCAAATTGAGAATCAGCGTGCCGGGAATAAACGTATCGATATAATGCTGCGCCAAAAATGCCTTCATCACGGTGACGTCAATCGGTTCATCGTCACTGGTCAATGCACTCTCAACATGGGTTGGGAAATAGGCCCGATCGCCAAGATGCCGACCGCCGCGCACCATCGCCAGATTGACGCACACGCGTCCGCCCTGAACGATCGCCGCAATAATATCGATATCGCTATCGCCCACAACTTCCATACTTTGTTGGTGCAATACACGTGCTAAAGCGCTGATTTGATTGCGCACGACAACGGCCTGTTCAAACTTCAATTCGGCTGCGAATGCGTGCATTTTTTGTTCGAGCGCCGCCATAACTTCCGTCTGCCTACCGCGTAAAAATTTGGCGGCATTTTCAACATCGACCGCATAGTCTTCGTGACTAATCAGATTCACGCAAGGTGCGCTACAACGCTGGATTTGATGCAGCAAACAAGGCCGCGTACGATTGGAAAATACCGAATCTTCACAAGTCCGTAGCAGAAATACTTTCTGCAATATCTGCATCGATTCCTTGACCGCCCACGCGCTGGGAAAGGGTCCGAAATACTGGTTTTTTTTGTCCACCGCGCCCCGGTAATATCCCATGCGCGGATATTCCTGGCCGCTAATTTTCAGATACGGATACGATTTATCGTCCCGAAAAAGAATGTTGTAGCGCGGCTGCAAGGTCTTGATTAAATTATTTTCGAGTATCAGCGCCTCGGCCTCACTACGCGTCACGGTGGTCTCCAGTCGAGCAATTTTCTGGACCATCATGGCGGTGCGCGGACTGGCAAGATTCTTTTGAAAATAGCTCGATACCCGCTTCTTTAACTCACGTGCTTTACCGACGTACAAAATATTGTCCGCGGCATCGAAATAGCGATACACGCCGGGTAAATTCGGCAGTTTTGAGACGGTTTCCAGTACGACCGCCAGCGGATCTGGAGCAGCGGGGTCAGTCATGTTTAGTCATAGTTCCCATAGCGATTTAAGCCGAAATCAGCGAGGCAACTAACTTCTTAGCAGACGCGTAATCGGCGTCTTTTTGTAATACGTCCCATGTCAGCGCAATGGTCTGAGGCATCAGCGTTGCAATGCGGTTTGCGCTAGCGGCAGAGTTTCCAACTTGTAATCCGGCCAGTAGTTGGTCCGCTTTATCTGGAGAATTACAGATCATGACAACGTCGCAACCAGCTTGTAGTGCAGCGTTAGCGCCATCCAAAACAGTCCCGGCAGAACTGGCGGCGGCCATGCTTAAATCGTCGCTAAAAATGACGCCGTTAAAGCCAATCTCTTCACGCAAAATGGTCAGCCATTTTTTTGAAAATCCGGCTGAATGCTTATCCACCTTGGGATAAATCACATGCGCTGGCATCACCGCCGACAAACTCATGCCTAGCCAATCGTAGGGTTTAACGTCCTCTTCCATGATTTGCTGCAACGGGCGCTGATCGAGCGGAATCGAATAGTGCGAATCGCCCTCGACAAAACCATGACCGGGAAAATGTTTTCCACAGTTCGCCATCCCAGCCAATTTAAGCCCATGACTCAAACTCTTGGCCAGCAACGTTACGACGCGTGGATCACGATGAAAGGCGCGATCGCCAATCACGCTTGACTCGCCAAAATTGAGATCAAGCACTGGTGTGAACGATAGATCGATGCCGCAAGCGCGCAATTCAGCAGCCAGCACAAAACCGACCGCCGTTGCCACTTTGGTAGACCCCACGACATCGTGATCCCACAATGCACCGAGCTGCCGCATGGCAGGCAACCGGGTGAAACCGTCGGTTCTGAAGCGCTGCACCCTGCCGCCTTCATGATCGACCGCAATCAATATATCGGATCGCGCTGCGCGGATTGCCGCAGTTAATGCCGTCAGTTGCGCACGATCCTGAAAGTTACGGGTAAACAGAATGACACCGCCGGTCAACGGATGTTGAATACGGCGAATGTCGTCGGCAGTGAGGCTGGTACCGACGATGTCGAGCATGACGGGACCGGGTATTGTGGCGAGGTTATTCATAGTTAATATTTATATTTTTTCGACAATGACAAATGCGACGGCATACTCAACTTCATCGGTAATCGAGACCTGTGCTTTCAAACCATTTTTTTGCATAAACGCTTCTAGTACACCGCTGGTGACGACGATCGGCTTACCGCTTGGATCATTCAATGTTTGCATGGCGCGCCAGGTCATCGGCATGTGCAGTCCGATGCCGATGGCTTTGGAAAATGCTTCTTTTGCGGCAAAACGCGTGGCCAAAAATCGAATACCGCGGGCCTCTACCTTGGCCTTGCGATGATGATATTTGACCAGTTCTTGCGGACCGAGAATTTTTTCGGCAAAGCGATCGCCACGACGCAACAACGCTGCTTCGATGCGTGGAATCTGAATAATGTCAGTACCGATACCGTAGATCATAAAATGCTTCTAAATGTTGTTCAGACGCGCTTTAACAATCAACGCCTTCATTTCACTCACAGCAACTTTCCAGCCAACAAATACCGCATGCGCCACAATGGCGTGGCCAATATTTAATTCGGAAATATCGGGAATCGCGGCAATCGCCTGCGCGTTGGTGTAATGCAAGCCATGCCCTGCGTTGACTTTTAAACCTCGGATCACGCCTTCTTGCACTGCGCGCTGTACGCGTTCAAGTTCATGGCGTTGCTCGGTGCCATCATGGGCCTCAGCGTAGCGTCCGGTATGTAGTTCAATGACCGGTGCGCCGCATTCTGCCGCAGCCTGAATTTGATCTGCGTCCGGATCGATGAAGAGACTCACGCGTATCCCCTCGGCTTGCAGTTGCCGCACGGCGGACTGTACCTGGGCAAAATATTTGACGACGTCAAGACCGCCTTCGGTGGTCAATTCATGTCGATGCTCTGGGACCAGACAGGCATCGTGCGGCTTGATTTTGCAAGAAAAATCGATCATTTCCTGCGTCACCGCCGCCTCTAAGTTCATACGCGTGCGCAACAAGGGACGAATGATTTCAACATCCGCATCCTTGATGTGACGCCGATCTTCGCGCAGATGCAGCGTAATTGCATCCGCCCCGGCCTCTTCGGCTTCTAAAGCAGCGCGTAAAGGATCGGGATATGTCGTGCCGCGCGCATTGCGTAACGTTGCAACATGGTCAATGTTGATGCCGAGGTCGATAACAGTCGGCGTAGGATTGAGATAGCTCATCGGATTTTCGGGTTGAGGAGAGGATTAAATTGGCGGGTGAATTGGGTGTAATCACAAAAAAATCTGTAGGTATTTCAAAGGTACACCCACACACAAATGCTGTCATTTCTGATTCATTTTTCTGGCTACTTATGCGTCATTCCTCAGTCTTACAACTGCATCAAATCAATCAATATCTGGCGCGTATTTAAAGGTGCGCCTCCCAAATGATAGGCGAGCAAAAACCGCATTAATAGTTTGCTCTGCGCCTGCGTATTGAGATCGCTATAATCCTCACGCGCCATATCCAACAAGGTCTTGCCACTGACTGAAGGCCAGCTATCGGACATCCGCGCCAATCGCGCTCCGCGCTCTGGGTCAACTACGTACAACAGGTCGGGTTCGACCAACTGACGACTACTAGTGCACATCGTAAAATCGCCGGAGACGCCGGTTTCCTTGAGCAACGCGCGCTCAAACTGACGCAGGACAATGGGCGCAGGCTCTTGATGCGCCAACTTGTTTAACGTGGCGACATAGTGATCGAATAAAGTGGGATGCGCATCGTCGCGCGCCAATAGTTTTACCAGCAGTTCATTCAAATAAAAACCGCACAATAAAGCTGATTTTTCCAACGGCAGCATGCCACCTACCCATTCGGCAGCGGTCAATGTTCGGATTTCGGATTTTCCGCTCCAACTGAGCGATAGCGGTTGAAATGTTTGGAGCACTCCGCGCAATTTCGACAATGGTCGTTTGGCACCTTTGGCAACCAAAGCAATCCGACCATAATCACGCGTAAATACATCGATAATCAAACTGGTTTCGCGATGCGGATAGCTATGCAAAACAAAGCCCGGTTGTGCTGCAATCCGCGAATCAAAAGACAGGCGGCGACCAGGCTTGGAAGCGGTAGATGTGAGGGGAGTTTTTTTACCACCGCTCATAGAAGCGGCACGCTGCGCACGATGCGTAACTAAGGATGCTGAAGAGGATTGCTCCTCTGCGATGTCACTTTCGGTGGGGATGTCAATCTCAGAGGCCAATACTGTAGGTGGCGTCACTGGTGCGGAAGTCGCTTCGATAGCCGCGTCTACAGTAAGGGCATTCATACTTCGGATTATTCGTAACCGTAGGCGCGCAGTCCGGCTTCGTTATCGGCCCAGCCGGATTTCACTTTGACCCATATTTCTAAATAAACCGGACCACCAAACAAACGTTCCATATCCAGCCGGGACTGTGTCGAAATATCCTTTAGACGTGCGCCCTTTTGTCCAATAACCATCGATTTATGGGTATTGCGCTCGACCAAAATCGCTACGAATATGCGCCGCAGATTGCCTTCGACTTCAAATTTTTCTATCAGAACGGTGCTGGTATATGGCAACTCATCGCCGACAAAACGAAACAGCTTTTCACGAACGATTTCTGAGGCCAAGAACTTTTCACTACGATCGGTAATATCATCTTCACCAAACATCGGCGGATTTTCCGGTAGATATTTGCGCGTTTCCTGCTGTAGATTTTCTAGCTGAAAACGTAGTTTTGCAGATACAGGAACAACAGCCGCAAAATCACGTAGCGCCGCAATTTTTTGCGCAAATGGCAGTAACACAGCTTTATCTTTAACCCGGTCAGACTTGTTGATCACCAAAATGCAGGGAACATTTGCCGGCAGTAATTCAAGTACTTCCTGGTCAGCCGGCCCAAAAGTGCCAGCCTCAATCACAAACAAGATGACATCGGATGCAGTCAACGTCGTCGTAACAGTGCGATTAAGGGTTTTGTTCAACGCATTCGAATGACGCGTCTGAAAACCTGGGGTATCAACATAGACAAACTGCGTATCGGGCGAGGTTTGAATACCAGTGATACGGTGCCGCGTGGTCTGCGCCTTGCGCGAAGTGATACTCACTTTGGCACCAATAAGTTCGTTCATTAACGTCGATTTACCGACGTTTGGACGTCCAACAATGGCAATGTAGCCACAACGAAAATCAGTTGCGGGTGCCTGAGATACGGAATCTGTCATGCGGTTATCGATTTACTCGCGGTAAGGGGTGAGGTATTTAAGGATTTTGCTAATCGACTAACGCCGCGCAGCAATAGTAGCTTTTGTTACTACTGCCGTAGAGGTCGTTGCTGTGGGGGCAGTTGATACCGCCATATTTTCGCTAGCAATAACATGCCCTGCATTGGTCGCAAGTGGTGCCTTGGCAGGATGCGTCACAGTATCAAGATGTTTGAGTGTGTCGCTTTTGTTACTATCCTTCGCCGATATTTGCTTGACTGCACGCAGTTTATCCGCTGGTGCATCAGGCTGGATGGTTGCGATACCGGTAAGCTTTAATTGGGAGCTTCTCGGCTTACTTTTACGCGCCGCTCCCGGTACTTTTACGAAGGCCAATTGTACGGCCTCCAGAGCCAACTTTGCAGCTGCTTGCTCCCCCGCCCTACGACTTCCCCCTGCACCAAATACCTGAATTTCTAACTTGGGCACCAGGCACTCAATTTCAAATTCCTGATTGTGAGCTGCACCGTGCGTGGCGACCACATTATATTGGGGTAATGCGATTTTTTTACCTTGTAAATACTCCTGCAATAAGGTTTTAGCATCTTTACCTAATGTTTTTGGATCAACAGTATCCAATATAGGAATATACAGCCCGCGGATGACATCACGTGCAACATCGAAACCAGCATCAAGGAAAATCGCACCAAACAACGCTTCCAAGGTATCGGCCAAAATTGAAGGTCGATGAAAACCACCGGATTTTAGCTCGCCTTCACCTAAACGCAAAAATTGTGATAACTCAAGCCGCTGAGCAATCTCATATAACGACTGCTGCTTTACCAAATTAGCACGTACACGAGACAAATCACCTTCGTCAATCTTGGCGTAACGATCAAACAGCAACGATGCAATGACGCAATTCAATATCGAATCGCCTAAAAATTCCAGTCGTTCATTATGCAAGGTGCTATGGCTACGATGCGTCAAGGCCTGCTGCAACAACGTAGCATCCCTGAATATGTGGCCTAGCCGATTTTGCAATAACATAACGTCCATTTAGTCTGCAACTTACGCCATCAATCTATGGCTTTGTATGTGAACTAGCGGTTGTACCAGAATAGTCAATTAATATGCTGACCGGTACAATAATCGGAATTTTTTTCTGATAGGCAAAACTAATCTCAACATCGTCGCCATTCTTCGTAATGTCGAGATCCTTACCGTGTATTGAGTCGATGTAGCCGACATCTGCCTGCCGATCAAATGCATCCTGAATTTCTTTTACGGTCCCGCCTTTGGCCTTGACTGCAGTAATTGCTTTTTTGATCGACATATACTCAATGGCAGTCGGAGCAACTTTTCCAGCAATAACAACAATAAAACCAAGAATCGCTATCCAAACAATTAAACCAATCAACGTAAAGCCTTGCTGCTGCTTCGATGACATGTTGGACATTTTGCTCATTCCCGGACTCCCGTTGGATAGACCAATTTAGTTAAAGAATGTACCTATACGTTTCAGATTACCTAAATTCATCCATACTAAAAATGCTTTTCCAACAATATTCTGATCGGGTACAAAACCCCAATAGCGACTGTCTTCGCTGTTATCTCGATTATCACCCATCATGAAATACTGTCCAGAGGGGACTGTACATGCGAAGCCATCTTGATTATAGGAACAATTTTCTTTATTTGGGAAATCTTGAACACCGGCCAGATTGATTGGAGATGCTTGATCGACTACCGCAATCATATGTTCAACACCCGATAATTTTTCTTTAAATTGCTTGGAATAACTCAAGCTATCTTCATTCAAATAGTCTGGCAGTGCTGTATAGGCAAGTGGATTTCCATTTATAGTTAAGCGCTTGTTTTTATATACTACTTTATCCCCGGGGATACCCACTACACGTTTGATGTAGTCCAGCGACATATCTTTAGGGTATTTAAATACCATCACATCGCCGCGCTGAGGATTACCTACATCGATTACTTTTTTGTTGATGATCGGCAAGCGAATACCGTAGGTAAACTTATTCACCAAAATCAAATCACCAACCAATAGTGTAGGCACCATAGAGCTCGATGGAATCTTAAATGGCTCATACAAAAATGAGCGTAAGAAAAATACCATAGCAATAACAGGGAAAAAACTACCTGAGTATTCCACCCAAGTCGGTTGACGCAGTAGGTTCTCTTCGAGTTCAGCGCGGCCGCTACTCTCCAGCTTGATCCCTTCAGCGCGTAATTTAACATTACGGGCATCAAATGCGGCAAGTGCGGCATTGGCCTTGGTCCGCCGTTGCGCTTGCAAATAAAACCGATCCAAGAACCAGATTATTCCGGTTACAACCATCAACACAAACAGAATTAATGCGAAATTTCCTAAAATTGATTGCAATGTCATTTGTTAGTCCACTTGTAAAATTGCGAGGAACGCCTCTTGCGGGATCTCCACAGAACCGACCTGTTTCATGCGTTTCTTACCTGCTTTTTGTTTTTCCAACAATTTGCGCTTACGACTGATATCCCCACCATAACATTTCGCCAACACATTTTTACGTAGCGCCTTCACATTTTCACGCGAGATTATGTTCACACCAATTGCAGCTTGAATCGCTACATCAAACATCTGACGCGGAATGAGTTCACGCATCTTCGCGGCAACCGCACGGCCACGATAGTTACTGTTGGATCGGTGCACAATGATGGCCAAAGCATCGACCTTCTCACTGTTAATGAGCATGTCGACCTTCACAACATCGGCTGAACGGTATTCTTTAAACTCATAATCCATCGACGCATAACCACGTGAGGTTGACTTCAGTCGATCAAAAAAATCCAACACAATTTCGGCCATCGGCATTTCGTAAATCAACTTAACTTGCTTACCGTGATAATTCATGTCGATTTGCACGCCACGCTTTGACGTACATAACGTAATTACTGATCCGACATATTCTTGCGGCATATACAAATTAACGGTAACAATCGGCTCACGGACCTCTTCCATCTTGCTCGGTTCGGGCATTTTCGATGGATTATCCACCATGATGATAGAGCCATCGCGCAACACGACTTCATAAATCACTGTCGGTGCAGTGGTAATCAAATCCATATCGAACTCACGCTCGAGTCGCTCCTGGACGATTTCCATGTGCAGCAAGCCAAGGAATCCACAACGAAAACCAAAACCTAGCGCCTGCGATACTTCTGGTTCGTATTGCAATGCAGCGTCGTTAAGTTTGAGTTTTTCCAGCGAATCACGCAGCGCGTCGTATTGATTCGATTCAACGGGGAATAAACCAGCAAACACTTGCGGCTGAACTTCTTTAAAACCGGGTAAGGCTTCGCTGGCAGGATTATTTGCCAATGTTACGGTATCGCCAACCTTGGCAGCTTTAAGTTCTTTAATACCAGCAATGATAAATCCCACCTGCCCAGCGGATAAGGTTTCGCGGACTTGTAATTTGGGAGTAAATACGCCGATGCTTTCGGTCAAATGCTGCGAACCCGCAGCCATCAATTGAATTTTATCTTTAGGCCGCAAAGTACCGTTGACGATACGCACCAGCATCACTACACCAACATAATTATCGAACCAGGAGTCAACAATCAGAGCCTGCAAAGGTGCTTCGGTATTGCCCCTTGGAGCTGGGACCCTGACGATGATGGTTTCTAAAATTTCACGCACGCCCAGACCTGTCTTTGCCGAGCATTGGACTGCATCGGTTGCGTCAATACCGATCACGTCTTCAATTTCAGATTTGGCATTCTCGGGATCAGCAGAAGGCAAATCAATCTTGTTAAGAACAGGTACTACCTCCAAACCGAGATCCAGCGCAGTATAACAATTAGCAACAGTTTGCGCCTCTACACCCTGTGAAGCATCCACCACCAGCAACGCACCCTCACACGCCGACAACGAGCGACTTACTTCATAGCTAAAATCGACATGACCAGGTGTATCAATCAGATTTAAGTTATAGATCTGACCATCCAGCGCTTTGTACGATAATGCCGCCGTCTGGGCCTTGATGGTAATACCTCGCTCCCGTTCAATATCCATCGAATCGAGAACTTGTGCCCCCATTTCACGATCAGACAAACCGCCGCAAAACTGGATGATGCGGTCTGCCAAAGTAGATTTGCCGTGGTCGATATGAGCGATGATGGAGAAATTACGAATGTTGTTCATTAATGTAGGTCGAGGCGATGCGATTACAAAAAAAGCGCTCTGAGCCGGGTCGTTGTCGCCCAGGCGAGCGCCTTTTATGACAGGTTATTTAGTACTCTATTTTACCGGATTTCAAAGCACCCCAACCGACAAATCAGACTAAGCGTGCTATACCGCAATCAAAATGCAAAAACCTTACTTAGGCTCCACTCAGTACCAGACATATATGTAAAGCTCAGTTCGACTCACACTTAGCACCCTGAAAAACAACATTTTCTTACATTTGCAATACATCATGAGGCTCAGCCAAGGGCATATAGCCAATCGACCTCGGGCTTGTTACCCCCTTTTATTGATCTAGACAACTCAACCTACCTATCGAAGCTTAGTGGTAACAAAATCTTTTACTTTGGAGTAATCAAAAAAATAATGACACAGCTGTACCGGTACTTGGTCTGCTTTTGTGCCGATCAGTACTGGAACTAATTCATCATATAAGTCGATCAATTTCACCTCAGTATCAATATCAATTTGCGTAACCGTATATTGTCCATGAAACGAACCGTTCGCCTCCTCATCCACACACAACACCAATAAGGCGGACAACATCTCATCACATAAATGACAATAAGAGCGCCCATACAAAGTGAAATCAATTTTCGACATAAGAAAAATCTCTGCTTCATTCTCCTGTTGATTAACGTCAGATCGACGACCACATAGGAAATATTAAAAGATATAAAGCAAAAAGCTGCAAACCGTATGGTTTGCAGCTTTACTCATATTGCGACTTGATGTACTTGAAGGTTTGAGTATCTCACCAAGCAGATCAATTATTGGGTCGTAGCGGCACAAACTGCGATGATTCACCGCGACGCACCAGCACTACCGCCATTTTTTTCGGCTCTAACTTACTAACTAAAGAGTTAAATTGCTTGACATCCTTGACATCTGTATTGTTTAGCCGCTGAATCACATCACCAACCTGTAAACCAACCCGAGCGGCATTTCCCTCGACTAAATCGACCAATACACCTGCATCAATTTGTAGCTCTTTCTTCTTATCGGAGGATAACTCACTGACGATTAAACCTAATGCATTCGCTACCTGATCCTGCTTCGGATCGTCCTTGTCTCCAGAATTATTATCTGATTTATCGGCCTTCATTTCAGTAATGACTAACGGGATATCACGACTTGCACCTTTGCGCCAGACCGTCAAAATTCCATGAGTACCAGGCTTTACGCTACCCACTATGCGCGGCAAATCATTCGCCTTTTCAATAGAGACCCCATTAAACTTCAAGATAATGTCTCCAGCTTGAACACCGGCCTTAGCTGCTGGACCATCAAGCTCAACCCGCTCAACCTGCGCGCCTTGAGCTTTCGGCAAGCCCAAAGATTCCGCGACCTCTTTAGTCACCTCACCAATTTGAACGCCAATACGACCGCGGGTCACTTTACCTGAAGCTTTAAGCTGATCAGAAACACGCATAGCCTCATCAATCGGGACCGCAAACGAAATCCCCATAAAACCACCTGAACGGCTGTAAATCT
This sequence comes from Glaciimonas sp. GG7, assembly GCF_052976905.1. Lineage (NCBI taxonomy): Bacteria > Pseudomonadati > Pseudomonadota > Betaproteobacteria > Burkholderiales > Oxalobacteraceae > Glaciimonas > Glaciimonas sp. GG7. The sequence goes on from NZ_JBRIIQ010000029.1 coordinate 18,848, forward strand.
GAGAGTTAATACCAACCACTTCGCCACGCATATTAATCAGAGGACCTCCTGAGTTACCAGGATTCACAGCAACATCAGTTTGAATTAAAGGTAAATAATCACCAGTATCACGTGCTTTTGCAGAAATAATTCCAGAGGTCACAGTATTTTCAAGATCAAAAGGTGATCCAATCGCCAAGACCCATTCACCCGCCTTAATCTTGTCAGAATCGCCCATGGTCAAGCGTGGCAAATTGACGCCCTCAATCTTTAGCAAAGCTACATCTGTTCGGGTATCAGCACCGATTACCTTGGCTTTGAATTCACGTTTATCAGTCAGCTTTACAAATACCTCGCTGGCCCCATCGACCACATGCGCGTTGGTCATGATATAGCCATCTGCAGAAATTATAAAACCTGAGCCTACACCACGCGGAACCTCTTCCTGTTGTGCCTTAGCACCTGGATTACGTCCTTTTGGGGCAGGTGCTTGTTGTTTACCCGCACCACTTTGAGGAGTACCGAAAAACCGTCGCAAAAATTCTTGCATTTCATCATCGCTAGGTTGTCCAGTTGCGACATTAGCCTTAACCTTTTCAGTTGTCCGTATATTGACAACTGCGGGACCCGCTTTTTCAACAATATCAGTAAAATCTGGCAACCCGACCATCGGCGCAGCCATTGCAGATGGTGCCATTCCGAAAATAATTGACACCACAAATGATAAGATCGGTCCGAACCAAAATACGGATAAAGCATTTCGTGCGGTAAAGGTAATTTTCATAATGGACCAGTCTTATTTGTTTTTGAGTTCAATCGAATTAGCAACTTGACGAATTGCTACGGCAGGCACTTCACCAACAATTGTCAACCAGAAATCACCTTGTCGCTTACCAACGATACTCAAGGCCCCTTGCTGCATTGAACCTTCAGTGCGGCTTTGACTGCCGGGCTCGACAAATACTGATATAGCCGCGAGGCCATCGGAAAATACAATTTGGGAAACTTTGCGCCGGTAGTCCCCAGACTCTGTGCTGTGAGTTGAAGTACCAATAACGCGTTTTAATTCACGCACTTTTTTAAACCCGGGCGGCATACCAGTAACCGTCCACTCATCCAAATTAGCAGGACTCATTACAATATGCTCTACATGCCAATTACTAGTATTGCCAAAACTAGACTTCATCCGACCATGAACAATATTGCCAATGGTAATCTGTGTAAATGAAATTTGTTCAACAACCTCGTTTTTACTGTCCAATGTTTGGGCGCGTAATAATAGACCTGAATTTTTCTCAGCCCAAAGCTTATAGCCATAACGTATTTTATCTTTAGGTTCGAGAATCACAGCCTGGCAATCTTGACCAGCTATCCTTCCCATCTCACCCATTCTCACATTATAGTACTCTGTCAGATCACTAGGGATCGCGGAGAGAATCGCAGGAAATACATCTTGAGTTACACGTTTGTCAACTAATAACGTTTTAGTTTCGGGGATATAACAAGTAACATCCTCGTTATGACGAATATACTCACGCGGCTTTCCATCAAGCACTTCTAACTTCTCGACTTCGTTTCGCCCTTCTAGTACATGTGTAATGCGAGACGTTCGTATTTGGTTCGCCTGTTGATACACAAATGTACCAGAGTAATTAAGCTTTTTCCCCGCCGACTGAATTTTTTTCAAAAGAGTCTGCGCCTCATGACTCTCAGCAGAATTATCTATTGCAACGCCTTCCGCCTTTGCAGAAAGAGTTAATAAGGTCGAAAAAATAACGACAATCCGTAGAAGAAAAACGATAGTCTGGAGCATATTAATTATCAGCATCGATAGCAAATGTAGCAGAACGAGCATATTCTGTAGCACTATAAAGAGAAAACCGCTGATGCGCTGACAAGTACTCATCAATACGAGAGTCGCGAAGTGCTTCATCATTTGCGGTAGATGTTGCAACCACTTGTGTTCCGTAATTATTGGCGTTATTAATTGAACTCGGTGCAAGTGTAAGTTGTGACTTAGAAAGCATCGTCCTATGCTCGGACTTACTATTTCCATCGAGCATATTGGGAACGGCAATAAATGCTACTGCTGCCATTGCCGCAGCTGCCGCCATGCCAGATAAGGCAAACCGTCTCGCACGAGGAGTGCCGGTTGCGATGGGGACATTACTTATGATATTTTTCTCTACGACAACCGAGGAAACCACTAGAGGCGCCACAATCATCGGAGGCTCGGTATTCAATCTTTCAAACATACGTAAATTGAATTCTGAACTCAATTTTATAGCCATATCATTAGAGCGCAAAATATCCCCAACTTGATGATATGCGTCCCAAGTTGCAAGCCCCTCGCTATCACTTAACGCCACTAACGCCATATCCACATAGGCATTAGAAAGCTCGCCATCGATCAAGGCAGAAATCTGCTCTTGAGATATTTCTTTGGTATTCATAAGTCACCTAATTAAAACTTGGCCAACCCCTTTGTTCCCGAAAAACAGCTACTCCGCTTTTACCAACGTTTGTCGATCGCTGTACCTAGCAACGGCCTCAATTTTTCTGCGATAGCTTCTCTTGCTCTAAATATTCTGCTACGTACGGTCCCAATTGGACATCCCATAGCTTCCGCAATTTCGTCGTAGCTCAGTCCCTCAATCTCACGCAAAGTAATTGCAGTACGCAGCTCATCAGGCAAAGTCTCCATTGCAACATTAACTGTTTGCGCTATCTGCTTTGTAGCCAACAAAGACTCAGGAGTATTTATATCCCTTAGTTGCTGACCATCGTCAAAAGTTTCCGCTTCTTCAGAATTTGATTCTGTAGATGTAGGTGCCCTACGTCCTTGAGTTACCAAATAATTTTTAGCCGTATTAATGCCAATTCGATATAACCAAGTATAAAACGCAGAGTCTCCCCTGAACTGAGGGAGCGCACGATAAGCCTTGATGAAAGCCTCTTGCACAACATCCTCAGCCTCTGCCTGATCGCGCACAAGACGCGACACAAGACGCATTAGCTTACGCTGGTATTTGATTACCAATAGCTCAAATGCCTTTTTATCGCCACGTTGTACCCGCTCAACGAGCAGTTGATCAATTTCGCGTTCTGTCGTCAATCCCGATTCCCTTTGCAACATACGCGCATAACCGAATCATGGACAAAATGTAATCCAATAAGTTCAACTAATTGGCTCTTCATATACCACTTTCATTGGATTGTCTGAATCTCCGCGCGAAGCTATCCAGCGACAAGCTACAGACAAAGTCCTGAAAACATCTTCTGAAACACAATCAGGCAGTATTACCACAAACTTCATCCGCCCATCATCCAAACGAAAATGCAGTAGCAGTAAGCGAGCCCAGAGCGTAGAACCAATGAGCAAATGCACTATGGTCGAGACTTGATTAGCATTATCAATTGCTGAATTAGCTGCTATTTCTACGACACCAATTTGGCCGTTAGCATGAATAATAATGCGAACGGAATGGCGCGATCGCCTATAATTCAACCACCAATAGATACTCAATAACATACTAAAAAAACTAAGAACTACACTTACAGCAGAATCGAGTTTACCAATCACACCAAAGCCTACTAGTGCACCAATTAAGAACATGGTGAGGGCCAGGATCGTAACCATCAAAAATAAACTTACGGAAGGGAATACTTGCGCCAATACTGCAATCGACTTCATGGAGTTAGACGGCATATCAACTTCAGTCTTAGGGGTACCCATAAATATACTCAGTCGGACATCATGCAATGTCTGACTGAGTACTGAAGATACAATATCTGTTTAGACTTTGCCAAAAACCAAAGTGCCATTGGTTCCACCGAAGCCAAAAGAGTTTTTGACTGCGATTTTAATTTCCATATCTCGCGCTGTATTCGCACAGTAATCAAGATCACAATCAGGGTCTTGATTGAAAATATTGATGGTTGGCGGTGACACCTGATGGTGCAAGGCCAATATTGTGAATACCGACTCAAGACCGCCTGCACCACCTAATAAGTGACCAGTCATAGACTTTGTTGAATTAACAACCAACTTATAAGCGTGATCAGAGAAAACTGCCTTGATCGCATTAGTTTCATTTTGATCGCCCAATGGAGTCGATGTGCCATGCGCATTTAAATACTGCACCTGATCACCATTCACTCCAGCATCCTTCAGGGCAGATGCTACACAACGGCGCGGTCCATCAAGGTCGGGAGCAGTGATATGGTAAGCATCACCACTCATACCAAAACCAAGGAGTTCGGCATAAATTTTTGCCCCACGGGCTTTAGCGTGCTCATATTCTTCAAGTACCAACACACCTGCGCCCTCACCCAAAACAAAACCATCCCGATCCTTATCCCAAGGACGTGATGCAGTAGTGGGGTCGTCATTACGTGTAGATAGCGCCCGCGCTGAGGCAAAGCCACCGAGACCGAGAGGAGAAATGCTTGCTTCAGAACCACCCGCAATCATCACATCCGCATCACCATATTGAATCATCCGACCAGCTTGGCCAATGCAGTGCAAACCAGTAGTACAAGCAGTCACTATCGCCAGATTTGGCCCTTTCAGACCATATCTAATCGATAAATTACCAGAAATCATATTAATTATTGATGCAGGAATGAAGAAAGGATTGATACGACGTGGACCACGATTAGTCAACTCAACATGAGTTGCCTCAATCAACGGCAAACCACCGATACCAGATCCAATAATTACACCTATTCGCTCGGCATTTTCATCAGTAACCTCCAAGCCACTGTCTTGCATCGCCTGAATTCCTGCTGCCATCCCAAAATGGATGAAGGTATCCATATGCCGCGCCTCTTTGGCGGGCATATACTCCTCAACATTGAAGCCCTTTACTTCTCCGGCAAAATGCGTCGAAAAGGTAGAGGCATCAAACTTAGTGATGGTTGTAATCCCTGATTTTCCTGATGTGACGGCACCCCAAGCATCGGCAATAGTATTGCCGACCGGTGAAATGCAACCCAAGCCAGTTATTACAACACGGCGTTCACGTGAGCGACTCAAACAATTCTCCTCGATGCGGTCAAAGCTTAGTTATCAAGCTTTGACATGCGCCTTGGCATAATCAATAGCATTCTGAACAGTAGTAATTTTTTCAGCTTCTTCGTCAGGAATTTCCATTTCGAACTCGTCTTCCAATGCCATCACGAGCTCTACGGTATCGAGTGAATCCGCACCAAGGTCATCAACAAACGACGATTCATTTTTAATATCAGCTTCGGCTACGCCAAGTTGTTCAGCGACGATTTTTTTTACGCGTTGTTCGATATCAGACATGTGATGCCTCCAGTTATTAGGTTACAGAAAGTGCGCGCATTTTAGCAGATTTGCGCAGAGAATATTTACTTTTAGCATTGACCGTTAAGAATTAGTCAATCACTGCCAAAAGTCTTTAAAACCATTTAATTTATTTCTTCAAATCAGGTTGATGCTCAAATTATTTGCTTGAGTTAAAAAAATTTCAAAAACATTCGGCTACTTAACTCATGTACATACCGCCATTTACATGCAAAGTTGTTCCAGTAATATAACTAGCCTGCGATGATGCCAGGAAACTGACGGCAGTTGCGATGTCTTCCGCCGCGCCAAGTCGTCCCAACGGGATTTTTTCCAACAATCCCGCTGTTTGCTGCTCAGACAGAGACTGAGTCATGTCGGTATCGATAAAGCCCGGCGCCACACAATTCACAGTAATGTTACGGCTACCTATCTCACGCGCCAAAGCTCTGCTCATGCCAGAGACACCCGCTTTAGCTGCTGCATAATTCATTTGTCCTGGATTGCCAATCGAACCCACCACTGATGTAATGTTGATGATACGTCCGTGCCTAGCCTTTATCATGCCGCGCAACACTGCACGTGACAAACGAGCAACGGCAGTGAGATTAGTTAAAATCACAGCATCCCATTCGTCATCTTTCATCCGCATCGCCAACTGGTCCTGCGTAATACCGGCATTATTCACTAAAATCGATAGAGTGCCGAATTCCTTTTGGACCAGATCAACCACAGCGGTGCAAGCAGATGCATCATTAACATTGAGCACCACACCTTTACCACGATTAATCTCATCTGCATTCAGATAAGTGGTGATTGCAACTGCACCAGCCTCCGAAGTAGCAGTCCCAACCACCTTGGCACCTCGACGCGCCAGCTCCAGCGCAATCGCGCGACCAATGCCGCGTGAAGCGCCTGTGACAAGCGCGACTTGTCCTTCTAAATTTTGTATATCCGAATTTTGCATATTAGTTATATTTACTTTAGTAACGCCAACACTTTTTCCAAAGATACTTGATCGACAATATAATCGCCAATCAACTCGTTATTAATTCGTTTAGTTAAGCCAGTAAGAACCTTGCCCGGCCCACACTCAATGAAGTGCGTCACATCCTCACTCGCCATTTTTTGAACAGTCTCTACCCAACGCACAGGACTGGCAGCTTGCCGCACTAAAGCATCTTTAATTGCCCGAGCATCGCTTGGGCTTGCCACATCAACGTTATTTATCAATGCAATCTGAGGTGCGGCGAAAGCAATGTGCTCTAAATAATCGCGCAAACGATCTGACGCCGGCTTCAATAATGAAGAGTGAAATGGTGCTGAAACTGGTAATGACAAGGCGCGTTTTGCGCCTTTTAATTTTGCAGCCTCACAAGCCCGCTCAACTGCAGCCTTATGACCGGCAATGACAACTTGAGCAGGCGCATTGAAGTTAACTGCCTCAACCACCTCACCCTGAGCCGCATCAGCGCAAACTGCACGGACGTCCTCATCTGACAATCCAAGGATCGCAGCCATACCACCCTGACCAACCGGTACGGCTTGCTGCATTGCTAAAGCTCGAAAACGTACCAATGGCACCGCATCCTTAAAACTAATAACACCTGCAGCAACCAACGCAGAGTACTCACCTAAACTATGACCCGCAACCATGGCCGGCACTTTACCGCCTGCGGCTACCCAAGCCCGATAAAATGCGACCGCCGCAGTTAGCATTACTGGCTGGGTATTTGTGGTCAGATCGAGATCTTCTTTTGGTCCTTGGGCGATTAATTTACCAAGATCAAATTTTATCGCCTCAGATGCCTCCGCAACAGTATCCTGCACAATTTTATTATCAGAAAAACCAGACAACATCCCGATAGCCTGGGAGCCCTGACCGGGGAAAATAAATGCGAATTTAATCATACGGATTATGCGTCTTTATTAATTAAGTTAAAGTATAGAAATAGTGAACATCGCCTTTTTTGTCAAAGTGCTCGAACAACTATCTGACTTGCGATGAATTTACATTCTCGCCACTATAGCGCCCCATGTAAAACCACCGCCCACACCCTCCATCAATACATTATGACCAGGCTTGACCCGCCCATCCCGAACGGCTGTATCTAGTGCAAGTGGAATCGATGCCGCCGATGTATTCCCATGTTGGTCAACCGTGACGACCATACGCTCCAGCCCTAGACCGAGCTTACGAGCAGTACTTTGCATAATACGAATATTGGCTTGATGAGGAATCAGCCAATCGATTTCTGATGAAGTAATTCCGGCGATCTCCAATACCTCATTTGCGACTTTTTCCAGCACCGTTACCGCTAGCTTAAACACCGCCTGACCGTCCATATGCAAAAAGGCACTGCCCTCAACAACGCCGCTTGCAATCTTTCCCGGAACACACAAAATATTAGCGTGGCGGCCATCAGCATGCAGCTTGGTTGCCAAAATACCCGGTTGTTTTGACCCGGTCATCACAACTGCACCAGCACCGTCACCGAACAATACACAAGTGGTGCGATCTTCAAAATTCAAGATACGTGAAAATACTTCAGTACCAATCACCAACACATTCTTGTGCGTCCCCGCCTTAATGAAGGCATCTGCAATCGAAACCCCGTACACAAAGCCACTACAAACTGCCTGCACATCAAATGCAGCCCCTCCCGTAGAGATTCCGAGTTTTTGCTGCACCACGCATGCGGTACTGGGAAATCCACCCAAATAATCGGGGGTTGAAGTTGCGACAATGATTAAATCAATGTCGTTAGCTGTCATTCCGGCCATATCCAAGGCAAGCGTTGATGCTGCAACAGCGAGGTCGCTGGACTGAACATCAGGCCCAGCATAATGTCGCGCAGAGATACCGCTACGCGAAAATATCCATTCGTCGGAAGTTTCAATGCCTTTTTCAGCCAATTGGGCAGCAAGGTCTTGATTCGTAAGGCGATTAGGAGGCAAATAACTGCCCGTACCCACAATTTTGCTATAGATAGTCATGCTATTTTCTGTTGGGGTGACTCAATATTGATGGTCGCACTTGCAACTCCCTCGACCTGGACCGAAACTATCTCGGACTGCGGCATCAACTCTGCAATGGTCGTCGCAATACGCGACAGCACATCGTACTTAGCTGCATCGAATGCGCGTTGGATCGCCCACTCATACCCGTACGCATCAGCGCCACCGTGGCTCTTGAATACCAGCCCACGCAATCCGAGCAAGCTAGCACCATTGTAGCGCGATGGATTGAGGCGACGCGAAATAGCATTGATAGCGCCCCGTGCGATCAAGGCGCCAACCATATTCAAAATACTACTTTTAAATTCGGTCTTTAGTACACTTTTAACAAAACGCCCGAGTCCCTCTGAGGCTTTGAGAGTAACGTTACCAACAAAACCATCACAGACCACGATATCTGTAGTTCCCTCAAAAATATCGTTACCCTCCACATTGCCATAGAAATTAAGAACGCCTCTTTCATGGTCGGCTCGCAATAGTTCAGCCGTTTGCTTCACCATTTCATTGCCTTTGACGTCCTCTTCGCCGACGTTTAGCAAACCAACCGTGGGCTTAGGCTTGCCCTCCATGGCGGATACAAGCGCGGATCCCATTAACGCAAACTGATGCAGATGCTGAGGCTCACAATCGACGTTCGCACCAAGATCAAGCATATAGGTGGGACCATCTTTTTGGTTAGGAAGGATCGTACAGATCGCCGGACGGTCAACGCCCGGGATCGTCTTGAGAACATACCGTGAAACTGCCATTAATGCACCAGTATTCCCAGCGGAAACGCACGCACGGACACGCTCATCTTTGACCAGTTCGATCGCAATGCGCATTGAGGATTTTTTCTTACGACGCAACGCAGTTTCGACAGAGTCATCCATCGTTATCACCTCCTCTGCGTGTACTACTGAGAGACGGGGATGCGATTGGGCTTTGTGTTTTTTTAACTCAGCCTGGATTTGCTCTTCCAGGCCAACAAGTACTAATTCAGCCTCTGGTTCGCGATTAGCAAATGAAATGGCTGCAGGAACCGTAACAGATGGGCCATGATCACCACCCATACAGTCGATAGAGATTTTAATTGTCATTATTTTGATTTAGTGCCGTTTCCAACCACCATTATGGAGCAGATTTGGCTAGCTTCAAAATCACCTTGTTCAATTTTTTATCGCAAAAGAAAAGCGGCACCATCGAGAAGCTCAATGATGCCGCTTTTTAACTTAAAACGACAAATATTACTCGTCGTTCTTAGTCTTCAGAACCTTGCGACCACGATAAAAACCATTTGGGCTGATATGGTGGCGCAGGTGTGTTTCACCAGTAGTTGGCTCAATTGCCAACGGCGGTGCTACCAAAAAATCGTGAGCACGGTGCATGCCGCGCTTGGATGGGGTCTTCTTATTTTGCTGAACTGCCATGATAACTCCTGAATCTGAGATCTAAAATTTTAACATATCTGAATTTACAACATAGAAAATCCAGGATTTCTTGCCGCGTTTGGGCGCGGACTCCCTACTCATTGCCACACTTAATGCCATACCCCGTCACATCCGGTACTTCACTACCGTGGCACTTAGCGCGACAACGTTACCGCAATCCGGAATGACAATTACTACTTTCTGTTACTTCAAATTCCTTAACATCGCGAAGGGAGACTCCTTCTTGCTACTTTTAAACGCATCAACCGCGGAAGTATCAGGACAAACTGCATGTTTAGGCGATAACGGCATTGCGAGGAGCGCCTCATCTTCAACTAATTGAAGAATATCCAATCCCTTAGTACCAACAATCACATCAATCTGATCATCATCAAGCAAAGCATCGATCTCATCGGCTGCAACCTCATCTTTTGCAAGAATCAATACAGACTCCGAATCAATATCGAATGCAAAAGGGGTCAAACAACGTTGACACATTATCTGAAGTGAACCTGCCACTCCCAAAGACAACTTGGCATGTCCGCTGTGATGTGCACCACCTGTGAGAACCCAATGCAAAGTGCCCGAGTGGCTCGCTAACTCGTCTGCCAACCGCGTCAAATCGGCAACTGGAATCACACCTTCACGATGTTCTTTAAGGCGAGAAAACTCAAACGCGTCGATAACTAAAGCACTCATAGGCCAAGCGGAACCCTGAAAACCTGCGATAATAACAGCCTTTCCCCTTACTCGTCAAAGTGTTAGCGCGCTTTCGTTGAGCGGTCATTCAAAAATCGCTAAGCATCGTTCCCATGCCTTCTACGCAACAGCTTCCCAAAACAATGCGGTCCCATCTCGAACGTCAACCGCGCCTTATTTTGGGCTCAGGATCCCATTATCGCAAAGAATTATTATCTCGCCTACAAATTCCCTTTGAAGTCATGGCCCCTAACATTGATGAGACAGCGCATCCCGGAGAAACGCCCGAGACAACAGCCATGCGATTGGCAAAAGAGAAGGCCAAGGCCATTGTATTAATTGTTCCAGATGCAATCATTATCGGCTCGGATCAAGTCGCCACATTGGATGGAGAGCTCATCGGAAAGCCGGGCAACCATGAAAGTGCGTTACGACAGTTACAAAAAATGCGTGGGCAACGCGTTGTTTTTCACACCGCAATTTGTGTATGGGATGGTCGCTCAAACCATCCTGCGGAAACTACACAATTAGAAAACATCCAGTCCTTCGTCACATTTCGAAACTTACCCGATGCAGAACTAGACGCTTATTTACGCATTGAACAACCTTACGACTGTGCCGGGAGCGCAAAAAACGAAGGGCTTGGCATCGCCATCCTCGAAAAAATTGAAAGCACCGACCCGACTGCACTTACCGGACTTCCCCTGATTGCGCTAACTGGAATGCTACGTCGAGCTGGAATCGCATTTTTCACCAGTTAAGACGGCACGTACATCTCCGACACTATCGTCACTCGACGTACTTTTGTGACAACAATTACATTAGAAACAAAGGCAAGCATGGCAGGCACCCTATATCTCATTCCCAACACACTGGGAGAAACTAACGTCGAGCATGGCAACCCACTAACATCAGTTATCCCTGTAGACGTGCAAGCAATTACGGCAAAACTTGGCTATTTCATCGCCGAAAATGCCAAAACAGCGCGTGCATTTTTAAAGATAATTAATGCCTCTCACCCACTGGCCCAGTCGCTGCAAACAATTAACATCGCTGAACTGAATATCAATACACCAGCTACTGCTCTACCAGCGTTACTAGCCCCCTTACTAGCTGGTCAGGATGCCGGCCTGGTTTCTGAGGCGGGCGTGCCCGCGGTAGCCGACCCGGGCGCAAATCTGGTACGCATGGCGCATGAACACGGGATTCGAGTGCGCCCCTTGGTCGGCCCCTCATCATTGCTTCTTGCAGTCATGAGCAGCGGACTAAACGGGCAAAGTTTCGCATTCAATGGCTACTTACCTATTGACGTCGAACACCGTACAAAACGCATCAAGGCGCTGGAGTTACGCTCCCGTCAAGAAAAACAAACGCAGCTTTTTATCGAAACGCCTTACCGCAACACAGCTTTACTGGAGGCGCTTAGTACGCATTGCCAAGGGAGTACATTGATTTGCGTGGCAACTGATCTGACCTTGTCTTCGGAGGCAATCAAGACTCAAACGGCAACCCGCTGGAAAGCGGATATCGCCTTAAATAAAGGCCCCAACTTTCATAAAAAGCCAACTGTGTTTTTGATACTCGCAGAATAATTCGAAGCCAATCAAAGCCTAAGAGCTGCGCCGCCACATCAAAAAACAGCAGACAAAATGAAAAACGGCGGCAGTATTGCGCTGCCGCCGTTTTTACTTGTCTCGAAAGACATATTCTTGAGAAGTCGAAAACTTCTCGGGTCCGCATCTAAAATGCAGTAGGTGTTCGGCTACCAATTTGTCGCTCCAGTGCAAGGGGTGTATCGCCCTGAAACCGCCAATTTAATACCGAAGAAATTACTGTTGAATGGCTACCGATAGTGTGATTTCTATATTCGCCTCCTCAGATAATTATGCTTTGTGTTCCTTCACTATACGACAGGATCACGAAAGTGCAAGACGACTTACTCTGCATTTTTATAAGTCGTCTTTAAATTATCTAAATAATTAACATAATATTAACGCAACACTGGCTTTTCACTGCTCATCATCGATGAGACGACACCAGCGCCCACTGCCACACCAAATTTCTTCAGAACACGCTCAGGCAAACCTTCGCTCTTGGTGTAATCAACCACATCTTCTGCCTTGAGAATATCACGTGAGACACTTTCAACAGTACCGAACCCATCTGCAAGCCCCATATCGACAGCCTTGCTTCCAGTCCAAAACAAACCTGAAAATGTTTCAGGCGTTTCTTTTAATCGCGTGCCACGACCCTTGCGTACAACATCAATAAATTGCTGATGAATTTCGCCCAACATCTCTTTCGCGTAACCCTTTTGCGTCTCGCTCATTGGACTAAACGGGTCGAGGAAACCTTTATTTTCGCCAGCCGTTAGTAAGCGCCGCTCAACTCCAAGCTTTTCCATCAGACCTGTAAAACCAAAGCCATCCATCAGAACGCCAATTGATCCTACGATGCTAGCCTTATTGACATAAATTTTGTCAGCAGCTGCGGCAATGTAATAGCCGCCCGAAGCACACATCTCATCAACCACAACATAGAGCGGCTTCTTTGGATACTCCTTACGCAATCGACCAATTTCATCATTAATAATTCCGGCCTGAACTGGACTGCCTCCAGGACTATTGATACGCAAAATAACACCAACCGAATCGCTTGCCGCAAACGCGTTATCAAGCGCAGGAATGAGCACATTGGCAGAACCGTTACCATCAGCGTCGATTGTCCCATTGAGTTTAACCAGCGCGGTATGCCGACCAACCGTTGGCGTGTCAGCGCTTTCATAATGTGCTGCGTACCAAAATCCAAAACCGATAAGGCAAAAGGTCGCTAATTTAAAGAAAATTCCCCACCGGCGGCGCGCACGCTGTTCACGCAAAGACGCAGTCGCCAATTTTTCCAATAGCTCTCGCTCCCAACCTTCTTTTTTTGGATTTTCCATATTTTTAATATCACTTTTGTAAATTGTTATTACGCAGATTCCCACCCCGACTCACAGGGACTCGCAGACCGCAACGACAAGCAGTTATGCTCCAGGCGCATTGACATATTCATCAGGCTGCCAGAATACCTGATTATCGATTTCCTCAACCGCCAGCTTACGTAAACTCGCCCCCCGGCAAGGTCCGCCAACACATTTGCCTTTATCAGGGGTGTACACCGCACCGTGCGTGGCGCACATTAAATACAGGCCACTGGATTCAAAAAAGTCACCTTCGTTCCAATCCAACTCGATCGGGACATGCGCGCAACGATTCAAATACCCATGCACGGCATTGTTATACCGGACGACAAACGCAGTCGCCTCTTCGCCATTAACACTGACCACAAAGCGCACACCTTTACCACGCTCGATCAATTCGGATGAAGCACAAACTTGTATCAACATAGTTGTCATATTGACTTGTGACCAAATAAATACATTAACCGTTATCACTCAACCAAGTATGTAATAGCGGCACTGAACTCGCAGTAAATACCGGATGCAATGCCTTAAGCTCATTTACAGGATGCGCCCCATAGTCGACAGCGAGGGCTGTCGCACCTGCATTGATAGCCATTTGCAAATCATGCGTGGTATCCCCGATCATCACCGTGCGCCTGATATCCTGTCCTAATTCACGCGTGAGCTCTTGCAGCATGGCGGGATGTGGCTTGGAAAAAGTCTCATCAGCACATCGGGTTGCATCGAATACAGACAACAAATTAGTAGCATGCAGCGCACGATTGAGTCCAACCCTACTTTTACCGGTCGCTACTGCCAGAAAATATCCCTGTTGCGATAGATCAGCCAACATTTCCCGAACACCGTCAAAAAGCGTTAAATCCTGATCCTGCGCCAGATAATGATAACGATACCGCTCAAGTACGCGCGGATAAAGACTCGCCTCCAATCCGGGCATTGCCATTTGCAATGCCTCGGCTAATCCAAGGCCAATAACATGCGCTGCGGCTTTTCGATCCGGAACAGGTAAACCAACATCTTTTGCTGCGGCTTGAATACATTTGACAATAGTTGCGGTACTGTCCATTAACGTACCGTCCCAGTCGAACACAATTAAATCAAAACTTTTACGCGCCATATTTCTGGCAGTTAATTTGCCAGCTCCTTATAAATTCTTTAAACATAAGTAATGGAGGATGCCGATCAGCAAAAGACGAGAATGCTAATCGTTCTTTACTTCCTCTGCCAGAGCACTTGTTTGCGGCAGGCTTTTCAGAAAACGCTCGCACTCGGGAGGTAATTTGGCTTTCAACGTTACCGCCTTGCCGCTCTCTGGGTGCGTAAATGTGATCTGATAGGCATGCAAAAACATACGCTTGAATGCAATGCGCTCACCGTCAGCTTTTTGTAATGCGCGATTTAACGAAAAATCACCGTATTTATCATCGCCGACTATCGCAAAACCGCTAGACGCAAGATGTACCCTAATCTGGTGCGTACGTCCGGTTTTCAACTCCGCTTCCAGCAGTGCGAATTCGCCATAACGCCGGATCAAACTAAATATAGTATGGGATGCCTGCCCCCCCTCCTGTACACGGACCCGACGCTCACCATCTGCAGCTGTATATTTGTGCAATGGCAACTTTACATGTTGACGAGCGTTTTTCCAATCACCATGCACCAGCACCAAATAACGCTTATCGGTATCGCCATCACGCATTTGCTCATGCAAATTAGTTAACGCCGAACGTTTCTTAGCTAATAACAAAACCCCGGAGGTATCCCGATCAAGACGATGTACCAACTCCAGAAACTTCGCATCAGGACGTGAAGCCCTTAGTTGCTCAATAACACCATAACTAACGCCAGACCCACCGTGAACGGCAACACCGGCTGGCTTATCAATGACCAACAGCTGAGTATCTTCCAGCAATACTTTAAATTCCGCCCCGGGTACTGTTTTTTCGGTTTTTTCAGCCATGCGAATCGGTGGAACCCGCAAAACATCACCGGCGATTAATCGATAAGTCTGATCAATCCGCCCTTTATTTACCCGCACCTCTCCCGAGCGCAATACGCGATAAATATGACTTTTAGGTACTCCCTTGCAAATACGTAATAAAAAGTTATCAATTCGCTGACCCGACTCCTCGTCCGAGATGGTTATTAGTTGAACCTGAGGAGCAACTTCCGGTACGACGACAACTTTCTTAATTAATGTAGGTACCTCAATCACTTTGCTTTGAGGGACGGTTTTATACTTGGTCGCGGCTGGGTTCCGCGCCTGTGCCGGGCCCTGAGCTCGCCCATCACGGCGACCCTCAGTCCTTGCTCCAGAAAATCTCGCTAAGTCCTTCATTTTGAATATATAATCGTTTCACAGTAGTTGCTAAACCACTGTTGGTGTAAGAATAAAAAGACCATTCTACACAGGGGCGTCTCCACCAGCCTCGCCAATTTGCAAATTTGATGGAAAAATGTGTACGCATCATCCCTGCGCGAATCAAGGTCGCACCGTAGTTGTCATCGGATAACGCGCACGGATGTTGGACAGTATGTTTGGATGAATAGGATAAAGTCTGGCAAGACTGTCACACGCTTCAGAACGTTTGAAACGCTACGTGATGGGCTCGCTAGTTAATATGTAGTGAATATATCGCCGGTTTTTGCTGAACAAATGCTTTTTTTGAATCCCGCCACGCCGCTTACCCCAGATATCATGCTCGCGATATGTAATTGCGCCATGCAAGACACTGACATGGTGAGCGCTGGTTATATTCAGCATACCGCGATAACACTACGTACCCGCCCCGTTGTGTCCTCAGTGCCCTATTTGCGCTGACACACCAAGGCAATTCCCTCCCCCTAAACACTCCTTCCTTGCGTACATCCCTGTATTCTGCCGCTTGAATTATTGCTTAATTGCAATAATAAGCGGCATCAAAATGACCTCAGGGTCACGGAGTGAACAAAAATGAAACGCATGTTGTTTAATGCTACGCAGCAAGAAGAATTGCGCGTAGCGATTGTTGATGGTCAAAAACTCATCGACATCGATATCGAAACCACCGGACGCGAACAGCGCAAGTCCAATATTTACAAAGGTGTGATTACCCGTATCGAGCCTTCGCTAGAAGCCTGTTTCGTCAATTATGGTGAAGAGCGTCATGGCTTTTTGCCATTCAAAGAAGTTGCCCGCACCTATTTTAAAGAAGGCGTTGATGTCCGTAGCGCCTCGATAAAAGAAGCATTGCGCGAAGGCCAGGAAATCATGGTCCAGGTCGAAAAGGAAGAGCGCGGCAATAAAGGCGCCGCCTTGACCTCTTTCGTTTCACTGGCTGGTCGCTATCTGGTATTAATGCCCAACAATCCGCGTGGTGGTGGTGTATCCCGCCGCGTTGAAGGCGAAGATCGTCAAGAACTGCGCGAAACAATGGACAAGCTAGACCTGCCGTCTGGCATGTCAGTCATTGCCCGTACTGCCGGCATTGGCCGTAATGTTGACGAACTGCAATGGGACTTAAACTACCTGATGCAACTCTGGCGCGCAATCGAAGGCGCTGGCACGCAAGGTAACGGCGCGTTCCTGATCTATCAAGAGTCATCATTAGTTATCCGCGCCATCCGCGATTACTTCCAGCCCGATATCGGCGAGATCCTGATCGACACCGACGAAATTCACGAACAAGCCCAGCAATTCATGGCCCACGTGATGCCGGACATGGTTCACCGCGTTAAACGTTACCACGACGATGTTCCGCTGTTTTCCCGCTTCCAGATCGAACATCAGATCGAAACCGCCTATTCGCGCACAGTACCGCTGCCATCCGGCGGCGCAATTGTGATCGATCACACCGAAGCGCTCGTATCGGTGGACGTCAACTCAGCCCGTGCAACCCGCGGCAGCGACATCGAAACCACCGCCTTTAATACCAATTGCGAAGCCGCTGAAGAAGTTGCTCGCCAATTGCGTTTGCGCGACTTGGGTGGTCTGATTGTCATCGACTTCATTGACATGGAGAATTCGAAGAACCAGCGTGAAGTCGAAACCCGCCTCAAAGATGCACTACGCTACGATCGCGCCCGTGTACAAATGGGCAAGATTTCCCGCTTCGGCCTGATGGAATTATCACGTCAGCGCCTGCGTCCGTCGCTATCAGAAGGCAGCCATGTCACCTGCCCACGTTGTAACGGCACGGGTCATATCCGCGATATCGAATCATCCGCATTGCAAGTCCTGCGCATCATCCAGGAAGAAGCAATGAAGGAAAACTCCGCCGCCATTCACGTTCAGGCACCGGTCGATGTTGCAGGTTTCCTGCTTAACGAAAAACGTGGCGAAATTCTGAAGATCGAAACCCGTCATCGTGTGGCCGTCATTCTGATCCCGAATAAGCATCTGGAAACGCCTCACTACAAACTGGAGCGTCTGAAACACGACGATCCACGTCTTGAAGAAAGCCAGGCCAGCTACGCTATGGCAGAACAAGCCGACACCGATGTCGGCTACAACAAACTGCAAAAAATTGAAGGCAAACCGCGTCAGGAAGCGGTTGTCAAGGGCATTACCCCAGACCAGCCAGCGCCTGTCGTTGAACGTAAACCAGTTGCCGCTCCTATCGTTGCACCTGCAACTGTTGCCTCCGGTGAAGGTTTGATCGCGAAGATCATGGCATTCTTCTTCAAAAAACCAGAAACAACAGTTGTCGTGGCTCCGATCGTAACCCCGACTAAACCGAATGCACGCGAACGTAATAACGAGCGTGGTAACGACCGTAATGGTCGCGGCCAGCGTGGTCGTAGTCGTGGCGGTCGTAACCGTGACGAAGAAGGCGCTCCAACTGAAGCGCGTGAAGAAAACGCCAACAGCACTAAAAAACCTGTAGCAGTAGCCGATTTAGCCATTGCTGCGGCAGCGGAAGCTAAAACCCAGCGCCAACCACGTCCTCCCCGCGAACCGAGAGAGCCCCGCGAACCGAACGAAGCTCGTCCTGAAGGTCGCCAACGCGGTGAGCGCACTCCACGTCCTCCACGCGAAGAGCGCAAAGAAGTCGCTAGCGAAGCCAGAGAAATCGCTCCTGCAGTAGCCATTGTTGAAGCACCGGTAGCCGTCGAGATCGTCGCAGAAAAAGTCGCTGAAATAGCACTTTTCGACACAACACTACCTGAAGTCGATGGCGAAGAACCACGTCGTCGTCGTCGTCGTGGTGGCCGCAACCGTAATCGTCGGGATCGTGACGGCACGGAAACAGGCGTTGAAGGTAGCGAGCACTCCCTGGAAGAAAATAGTGACTCGACTGATAACATGGAATCTATTGCAGTTAAGCATGTTTCTATTGCCACTACTGACAATAGCCCGACTATCGCTGCAGTAACGCCAGTCAGTGTGCCGACAGTTGTTGCGCCAGTAGCAGTAACAGCAACCGAAACTACAAACGTCCAACAGAGCACCGAAGTCGAGGTAGTTCATCAGGTAGCCATAGCAGCGGCACCTGTCACGCCAAGTGCACTCTCAGCGGCTATCGCAGCGCCAATAGTGCCTCAGCACGTTATTTCCGCCGTTGAATTGACCCACACGCCAGTGGAGGCAGAAGTTGCGCCGCAAGCAATATTGGTCGAACCAGTCGCTGTAGCTATACAAGTAACTGAACCAGTCATTGCACCAACGCCAATCGCTGACGTCATAGCCGAACCTGCGATGATCGTTTTACCGACAGCAACCGAAGTACTGCCAACGGTCAGCACACCAGTCGCACCGATAGCGCCTGTAGCTGAAGTAGTTGAGGTAGCTCAGGTCCTAAAGGTCGCTGAAGAAGTTATTGCTGCACCTGTTGTACCCGTTGCACCAGTTGTAACAGCACCAATAGTTGAAGCCGTCATCCAACCGAGCGTTGCTTCACCAGCACCGGTAGCAGCCTCATCTCCCGTCGATGATCTGCAAAGTGTCCTGGCATCTGCTGGTTTGACGCTGGCAGCAACCGATCCGGC
This sequence comes from Glaciimonas sp. GG7, assembly GCF_052976905.1. Lineage (NCBI taxonomy): Bacteria > Pseudomonadati > Pseudomonadota > Betaproteobacteria > Burkholderiales > Oxalobacteraceae > Glaciimonas > Glaciimonas sp. GG7. The sequence goes on from NZ_JBRIIQ010000029.1 coordinate 38,196, forward strand.
CAAACTGCGCGCAGCACAAGAAGCCGCGACAAAAATCGTCGCAGTTCCACGTGCTCCGCGTGAACGCAAGCCGCAACCGGTATTAGCAGATGAACCATTGGTTCAGATCGAAACCGAGCAGCATCGGCAATAACTCACCGACGCATCGCATAGCACCATGAGAGACTCGCTCAACACCACTTAAATGGTTCTCTTTTAGCTAGGTAGTGTTAGTTTTGAATAATTCGTCCGACCAAAAGGGAGTTGAAAAACTCCCTTTTTTATCGTCCAAAACTTCCTCAAAAATACTGACAGGACTTACGCAAAATTGTCCCGGCAAGGCAGACTTTTGATGCCAGTACTTTAGTACTGCCATGAAGGATAACGCCGCCGGGGCGATTTTGCGTAAGTCCTGACTAAGAATTTGCCTCCGTGGTATCTTCTGCACAGATTTATCCATATCCCAAATACATAGCATTTTCGAGGCATCCAGCATTTTCCAGACAGACAATATGACTAAAAAAGTCATCCCGCTTATAGATCACCGACGACTCCCGCCTGAACGTCCGACCATGATTGAAACACCAACAGGTGTCATCACGGATGCATCGGGGAGGCCGCTGCATGACTTGCGCATTTCAGTCACAGATCGCTGTAATTTCCGCTGTGTATATTGCATGCCGCGTGAAGTCTTTGATAAAAATTATGTATTCCTGCCACAGACGAGCCTGCTGTCATTTGAAGAAATTACCCGGTTAGCGCGTCTTTTTATCGCGCATGGCGTCAAAAAAATTCGTCTGACCGGGGGCGAGCCCCTTTTGCGCAAACACATCGAAAAATTAATCGGCACGCTGAGCGCGTTAAGAACACCGGACGGTCAAGATATCGATCTGACCTTGACCACTAACGGTTCGTTGCTGGCAAAAAAAGCCCAATCGCTCAAAGATGCCGGTCTGAACCGCGTCACTGTGTCGCTCGATGCCATCGATGAAACCATCTTTAAAAAGATGAATGATGCTGACTTCCCTGTCGCCGACGTTTTGCACGGACTAGATGTCGCCCATCAAGTCGGCCTGGGTCCGATCAAGGTCAACATGGTCGTCAAACGTGGTGTCAACGATCAGGAAATTATGGCTATGGCGCGCTACTTTAAGGATTCGCCATTCATTTTGCGGTTTATCGAATACATGGATGTCGGCACCTCAAACGGTTGGAAAATGGACGAGGTCGTTCCGTCCTCAGAAGTCATCCAACGCATCCAAAGCATCTTCCCGATGTCGCCCTTAGCCGCCAACTACACGGGCGAAACTGCCCAGCGCTGGCGTTATCAAGATAGTGCGGGCGAAGTTGGTCTGATTTCCAGCGTTACCCAAGCCTTCTGCAGCGATTGCAGCCGCGCGCGCCTGTCAACCGAGGGCAAGTTGTACACCTGTTTATTCGCCAGTGCCGGACATGATTTGCGTGCGCTATTGCGGGGAAATAGCAGCGATGAAGAAATCGCCACCGTCATCGGTCAGCTATGGCGCGTCAGAGATGACCGCTACTCGGAACTGCGCACACAGAATACCGATGGCCTCGCCCCACCAAGAAAAAAAGTAGAAATGTCCTATATAGGCGGATAATTCCCGGAGCCTGGTCCGCTCTTGTAACCCATTCTTGCAGCCCATTTATATAGGCCGTTCCCCCACCGCCCCCTCATTTACCGACTGCCCAAACGCCACATGCTCACCGATCACATCACAGGTCTGATCCTCGCCGGTGGCCGCGGCAGCCGCATGGGCGGTGTCGACAAAGGTTTACAAGAACTCAACGGCATCCCCATGATCGGGCACATCATCACCCGATTAGCGCCGCAGGTCGGCTCGTTAATGATCAATGCCAATCGCAATTTGACCGCCTACGCTAACTTTGGCCTCCCCGTCTGGCCAGATGAAAACGATGATTTTGCCGGGCCTCTGGCAGGCATACAAGCCGGACTGCGCCACTGTCAGACGCCATATCTGATGACGACACCATGCGATTCACCATTTCTCCCCTCAAACTTGGTTTCCACATTAGCAGCGGCATTAGAAACCACGCAAGCTGATGTAGCAGTGGCAACCATTATCGAAAATGAGATCGCCAATACGCACACTACCCCACGAGCGCAACCCGTTTTCATGCTGCTCAAAACCGAACTCATTACCGACCTGACGCAATTTTTAGACGAAGGGGGTCATAAAATCGCAAGCTGGTATCGACGCTTGCATTTCACCGAAGTCCTGTTTCCCGACCCGCTGGCATTCCGCAATATCAATACGCCCGATGAATTACGTGAAGCAAAATAAATGACAACCAAGCACTCCACTATTGAGCAGCCCGCATGGCTAACCAACGCGATCAGTTGCATCTCCGACTACGATCCCGAAGCACTACCGGTCAGCCACGCCCAAACCATCATCCGCAATTGCATCACGCCCATCCATTGCGTAGAAAAAGTAGCTATCCGCAGCGCCCTTGATCGGGTATTGGCCGCCGACATTATTTCGCCCATCAACGTCCCCGCGCACGACAACTCAGCAATGGATGGTTACGCATTCAACGGCAACGATTTGCGCACAGACGGCGAGACCCAGTTAAATGTCATCGGCATCGCGCATGCCGGACGCGCCTGGCAAGGCCCGATCGGCGCACATCAGGCCATCCGCATCATGACCGGCGCGTTGATACCCGACGGTCTCAATACAGTGATCCCGCAAGAATTCGTCAGCGTCACAAACGGAGAATCCCCCGTCATCACCATCGCCTCCGGTGCAGTAAAACCCGGTGCCAATTGCCGTCTGGCTGGCGAAGATTTGCAAATGGGTGCCGCTGCATTAAAAAAAGGACGTATTGTGCGCCCCGCCGATCTTGGCCTACTCGCCTCGCTAGGAATCGCCGAAGTCCCCGTACAACGCCGTCTGCGTGTAGCCTTCTTCTCCACCGGCGACGAGTTGCGCTCAGTCGGCGAAGTGCTCGCTCCCGGCTGCGTCTACGACTCCAATCGCTACACCCTCTATGGCATGTTGACCCGCTTAGGCTGCGACATCCTCGACCTCGGCGTCGTCCCCGACGACCCGGCAGCGCTAGAAGCCGCCTTTAAAACCGCCGCCGACAACGCCGACGCCATCATCACCTCGGGCGGCGTCTCCGTCGGCGACGCCGACCATACGCGACAAATGATGGAGCAACTAGGCGAAGTCGCTTTCTGGAAAATCGGTATGCGCCCCGGTCGCCCGCTAGCGTTTGGCAGCATCAACAGCACAGGCAAACCCGCTCTATTTTTCGGCCTTCCCGGCAATCCGGTAGCCGTCATGGTGTCATTCTATTTTTTTGCACGCGATGCCCTGCTGCATCTGATGGGCGCGCAACCGGCACCGCTCCCGCTCATGCAAGTTACATCCGCCAGCGCCATTCGAAAAAGGCCGGGGCGCACCGAATATCAGCGCGGCATATTGGCACGCCAGACAACTGGCGCATGGTCAGTGCGACCAACGGGGGCGCAGGGTTCGGGCATCTTGCGTTCAATGGCCGAAGCCAATTGCATGATCGTTCTGGCGCATGATCAAAGCGACGTCGCCGTCGGAGATCCGGTTGAAGTGATTCTGTTTGACGGTTTACTGTAAACAACCTGCTGCCTTAAGTAAAACACCTAAAAAGCATAGCAACGTCGGCAAAAAAGAAGAGCAACCCTCTACTATTTCCGACGTTCAACTTTTTGAGGTGTGTATGACGAAACGCTACTATATCTACGTCGGCGATGCCACGACCGCTGACGGCGTCGTGAAAGAAGGACTTCCCGGCAACACCTGGGATGGCCGCGCCACCGCCCACGAGGGCGACGAAATTGACTGTCGTTCCTGCGAATCCACCGGAACCATTGAATGCTCCGGCACCCGCCTTTCCAGAAAAGGCGTGCATGGCAAAGAAGCTGCGCTCGATGGCGATCTCTGCATCTGCAAATGCAAACCGCACCCACGCCTGAAAGCCTCCCAATCCCGCGCATGGACTGAAGGAGAGGCCGCGCCCACTACGATGGACTTTGGCAATGCTGAAAAAAATGCCGCCATCGGTCCGACTGGCAGCCAATACGATCAGCATTTTGTGATTCTCGATAGCGCAAGTCGGCAGCCCGTTGACAGCGTGGCCTACGCTATCGAATCCGTATCAGGCGAACACTACGACAGCGTCGATACCGATGGCAAAACAATCGAAACCTATTTCTCGTCAGAACAAGACGTGCGTTTGAAATACGCCTTACAAACACAATGGGGCGTAGATAAAAAATGAGTATTCCGATTATGGTGGCAAGGGCAACCCATTGCAGTGACCGCAAGGGCGTCAATTGTGCGATCGAGATTTTGCAGCTGCGTGATCTCCCGGACATTATGGAAAAAATGGGCTGGGACGTGGCCGCGAAGATTATGAGTCATTGGTTTTCGATGGAGACGACTTGGGTAATGCCGAACGATGTAAAAATTGGGGACATCGATCCTCTTTCCCTTAGCCCGACGCAGTATGACGACCAAATCATCAAGATGGCGTGGTTGTTGAAGTTTCCGCGTGCCGTGGAAGCTTTTAATGACGCATATAAAAATTGGGCAACAGTAAACGGATTACGAGAGCTGAAAAAAAAATTAGAGAAAGCAGGCTGGAAAGCCGGGCACATAATGCCATTTAAGCTAGGAAATCGCAAAATGTCGGCGCGTGATCTCGATAGCGTATGTCAGGTAAATTTCGAGGAATTTGGTTCAAAATTCGACGTACTGGATGAGTTGTATGGCGCAATTGGTAAAGGTATTTTTAAACTGGCCGTCGTTGGGGAGGCACGTAGTAATTGGCTGCTGCAACGGGATACGTTTGTCGTCAAGCACATCGGTATTTATCTGCGTGATACCTACGACTTCAATACTACTTCGACCTTTGAAAAAATGATTCCCCTCGGCGTATGGAGTAAAAACCGATTACTACCAAAAGCTGAGATGGCCGCTTTCATGGCGTTGTACCTAATGAAAGATAAAAGCGACATGATCAAGAAATTTCCCGGCTTAGTTCCGGTATTTAATGAAGACTTCCGGCGCTATCAGGAGCGTCATCGTGCCGGGGGCGATTTCGTCGTTTATTCAGATGTTATGTGGGTTCCCGTTCCGAAAAAAATGGAGGTAATTATTCTATGTTAAAGATGAAAAAAAGATGGCTCATTTTTATAATTATTCTCTCGCTGATGTTTTACTTAATTTATTACAAATGGCACGAAGGCACACCCTACGGTGAAAAAAAATACAGTCCGAATAAGGAGTTTTATTTCCAGCGGTACCAAGTGTGGACCATTGATGAATCGACGCCAATATTCTTATTTTTTAGGTATTACCATGCTCATGGGTACATCAGGGCATATACAGCTGAAGGAAAATTTATTGGTGAAGTTTTCACAACCCGGTTAGGAGAGGCATATGTATTCTGGATGGACGCCTATCTTAATGTCATGGATGGCGTTAATCATGACGATGAAAAAGGGTCCATTCGACTTCCAAAACGCGCGATGAAACCATGGTATTAAAGATCAAAAATGATGTTGATTTTGACCTATAAAAATATTGTGTAACCGCCTATCCTCGATGCCTTGACGGGTAAAACAAACGGTAGGCAGTTTTATGGATCAAGACAAATTAAATACATCCCGTCAAAGAACAAACAATCAAACCTCCTCATCCAACAATTGTTCCGGCTCCTTCCCCAACAACATTTGCGCAGCCTCACTCGGCAATGCCTCCACCGTCTTCAATTTCTTCGCCATTTGTCGACTACGCACTTCGGCCTGATCGATATTTTTAACAGCGCGCTCAAGATTCAATTTAGTCGCTGCCAACACATCGCCAAACTTACCGAACTCCGTTTTCACGGCCCCCAGCACCTGCCAGACTTCCGACGAGCGCTTCTCTAGCGCCAAGGTTCTGAAACCCATTTGCAAGCTATTCAATAGCGCCGACAACGTCGATGGCCCGGCGATGCTGATTCGATGTATCCGTTGCAGATCGTCCGCCAAACCCGGACGTCGCATCACCTCGGCATACAAGCCCTCTGTCGGCAAAAACAGAATCGCAAAATCGGTCGTCAGCGGCGGCGACAAATATTTTTCAGCAATCGTTTTAGCTTCGCTACGCACCGCACGCTCCAATTCACGCCCGGCCAGAGCCACGCCCTCAGCATCCGCACGATCAGCCGCGTCCGACAATCGCTCGTACTGCTCCTTCGGAAATTTAGCGTCTATCGGCATCCACACCGGCGTGTTGCCATCATCGTTGCCGGGTAACTTGATCGCAAACTCCACTCGCTCACCGCTGCCGGGTACGGTCTCGACATTTTTGGCATATTGCTCCGGCGTCAAGACCTGCTCGAGCAACATCTCAAGCTGCACCTCACCCCACGTCCCACGGGTTTTCACGTTGGTCAGCACACGCTTCAAGTCACCCACGCCAATCGCCAATTGCTGCATCTCACCCAAACCCTGATGGACTTTTTCCAGACGGTCGGAGACGATCTGAAACGATTCACCCAAGCGTTTTTCCAACGTTGCGTGCAGCTTTTCATCGACGGTCTTACGCATTTCTTCCAGCCGCAAACCGTTATCGATTTGCAGATCCTTAATCTTCGCTTCCAGCGTGGTGCGGATTTCTGTCATACGCTGCGCGTTCGATTCGGTCAGTGTCGCCAGAGCCTGATTCAATGTAGCGCCAAACCGCTGCAACGACACAGCCTGCTCTTCACGGCTAGTCTGCGCCTGTTGCATCATGCCTTGCCGCATCCCGTCGAGTTGCTGGGCATTGGTTTCATTGAGCCGCACCAACTGTTGCGCAAAGGCATCCATCTGACTATTTTGTAGCGCAGCGATACTGGTTATTTGCGCCACCAACGTCTGCTGCAACTGCCCAAAATTCACCCCGATCTCCTGCCGCGTACTTTGCGCACTGCTTTGTACCTGATCGCGCAATTCTCTGGCAGAGCGCCCGCCGACATCCTCGATGCGACGGATTAGCTCTTCTTTAAGTTGCGTCTCAACGTCACCGCCATGACCACTGCGGACAATAGCCATCACCTGAAGCGCGATGATGATCGCGAGAAGACAAAGCAAAACAATTAATTCAGTAAACGTCATGGTGTCAGTTCAAAAAAGGGCTGCATCAGCAACCCGTTAAAAAATATGCAGACCGAAAACTACGGCTTGAGTCGGTTCAACTCATCGACCGGATCGGCCTTATTACGCATCCAATCAGCAGTATCAAAGAACGACAGCATCAAGCGCTGCTGCAACGCCTCATCGAGTCCGACATCCTGCATCGCCAACGCCATACAGCGCAACCACTGATCGCGCTCGGGCGTAGCAATCGCATACGGCAAATGCCGCGCCCGCAAACGCGGATGACCAAAGCGTTCAACAAACAAATCCGGCCCGCCACTCCAGCCAGATAAAAACCAAAAAAATTTATCGCGAGAGCCATCCAACGCAGTCGGATGCAACACCCGAATAGTCGCAAAGTCAGGCTCCAGATCCATCAAATCGTAAAAACGATCAACCAACTCACGCAAGCGCACACCGCCGCCAATCAAGTCATAAATAGAAGGCGGCAGCGCATCAAGCGCTTCAATATCGGGATTTGTATGCATAGTCATGGGGCAGAATCATAACGCAATGGTGGTCGAGCAACCATAGCATCTACGGCACGAAAACCGTTTCAACAATCAAAAAACGGAATAAAACAGGAATAACAAAAAACCGTAATTTTCCGGTTGACCTGCGTTTTTTGAAAAGGTATTGTGGCGACGTTCCTCTCAAAGGAACGCAAGTTTGAAAGCTTGCTAGTCAGAACCCAGACCGCGAAAGCGGTCTGGACCTCCGTTCGCCCCTCTGGGCGGCGGTGGTAGGAAAGCCTTAGGGCTTACTGGTTTGGTTCTGACCCAGTCTTTCAATCCTGCCATTTGCCGCCCACCCCCGTTTCACAACGGGTGCAGTTCAACTGAGCTAAAGGATCGAACAATGCCCAAGACCAACACCTCCGAACAAACCCAAAACTCCCACCCCAAAAATCCCACGGATCCAAAGTCCAGTAACGACATTGACTGCGCGCAACAATTATTCATGATGGACTTCGTCGCACGCTCAACCACATTCTCTCAAGCCACCAACATTTGCCTCAACATCCTGGAGACCAACGAAGCCTACCGATCCAACCCCAATCGATCCGATGCCGATGCACACCGCCTGGCCGTCAGCGTTGATGACTGCGAAACATTGAAAACATTCTTCCTGGAGGCCATCGAACTATTCAGCGAATCGATCAAAGCAAGACCTAGAACAGATCAATGAACATAGCCGCACGCTGAGAAAAAGCAGCACATCGGCGTGCACTTAAAATTGGTTTTGAAGTCAGGCGCAGCCACAGTTGACGTTGATTTTGAAGTTGCAGGCGCAGCCACCGTTGACGTTGCAGTTGCTTTTGACCTTGCAGGCGCAGCCACCTTTGACGTTGCAGTTGCTTTTGAAGTGGCCGTTGAAGTGGCAGTTGACCTACCCCGTCATGTAACGACGCCAAATTTTTCAGCCGCCAGACGGATCAGGCTGATGACATGTTTGAGCCGAAGGCGAGT
>NZ_JBRIIQ010000030.1:0-42802 GCF_052976905.1 Glaciimonas sp. GG7
GTCTCCGACTCAGTAGTTCTATGCCGAGTACCACGGACAAGCACGAATCGATTGATGAGCAATTGGAGGCGCAACAAGCGTTTCTGGTGGCGCAAGAAGAGCGGGTTAAGTTGACCGATTTGCGCTTCAAAAATGGCATCGCCAGCTCGAACGAAATGCTCGACGCGCAACGTGACCTGTTCTCAGCCCAGCAAGCATTAATCCAGACCCGGCAATTGCGTCTGAACAATGCGATTGCATTGTATCGGTCGTTGGGCGGCGGGTTGAATGAGACTACGCAAGCGGTTGTAGTAGCAACGCCTGTGACCACGACTCAATAGATAGAAACAAGGAAGAAATTCCTGTCAAAAAAAACCGCAACGGTAAATAACCCGTTGCGGTTTTTTTATAGACTCTCAATGAACAAGCGTTACCTATTTTCAGCAATGCTCTTCGGTTGGATTATTGCAGAGCGGCTATAGCAATGCAGCTAACAAAGCGACCGTGCGCGCCGTCGCGCCACGATGCATCTGCGCGAAGTTGCGTGCACTTTGGCTCATTGCGTGGCGCTCGTCGTCGGCTTCTAATAACCGGCTCGCCACTTCCAGCATCACGTCAGCATCGGCTACACGTACGGCGGCTCCTGCGGCAATTGCTTGCTCTGTTACGGCCGCAAAGTTGAAGGTATGTGGACCAATCAATACCGGCGTACCTACCGCGCAGGCCTCAATCAGATTTTGCCCTCCCAGCGGCATCAAACTACCGCCAATAAAGGCCACATCGGACGCACCAAAATACGCAAACATTTCACCCATTGAGTCGCCCAGCATCACTTTGATCTCCGCTCCCAGTTCTGCGTCGCCTGACGATGAACGTCGCAGCATCGGCAAGTTGTGCGCGGTAATCAAATTAGCCACCTCGTCGAAACGCTGCGGATGGCGGGGGACGATGATTAACAACAGATGATCGATTGATTGCAATGTAGACAGCGCGTTCAAAATCAGCGACTCCTCGCCCTCACGCGTACTCGCGCATAGCAGCACTGGTCGGGTCCCGATTTGATGACGTAGAGAGATACCGATACGTATTAATTCCTCTGACGGCGCGACATCAAACTTAAGATTGCCGGTGATAGTGACCTTGCCAGCACCAAGTTGTCGCATCCGATCGGCGTCATCGCTGGTCTGTGCGCCAACGCAAGAAATACCGTTCGCCGCCTCTGTCATCAGCGTTGTAAATTTTTGTCCGCGTCGCAAAGAACGCGCAGATAAGCGGGCATTCACTAGCGCCACCGGAACGTGATACCGGGCGCATTGCGCAATCAGATTTGGCCAGACTTCGGTTTCCATCAGGACACACAAACGCGGTGAAAAATGGCGTAGAAACCGACCAACCATCCAGCCGGTGTCGTACGGCAAAAAACTCTGCACCACGCGTGACGTTGCGCCGAACAGCGCCTGCCCTGTCGCACGTCCGGTTGCGGTCATATGCGTCAACAAAATCGTGTGTTGGGGATAGCTGGCTAGCAGCGCGTTAATCAATGGTTCGGCGGCCCGGGTTTCACCGACGGAGACGGCATGCACCCACAAGTAGGATCGCGCTGGCTGACCTTGGCCTTGGCTACGATAAAATCCTAGCCGCTCAGAAATATGTTGCCGATATCCCGGCTCTTTGCGACCGCGCCACCATAAGCGGCACAATGCCAGCGGGATAATTAACCACCAAACGAAAGAATAGATAAGGCGATACAAACGGGCCCGCATCAAATCAGACTACGGCCGGTTAGCCGCGTCAAAATAGCTAACGGACTAGCGCTGGGATCGTATTGCCTGGTTGGCGGCAAGTGCAGCGTCTGCTCGAGCATGTATTGCCCGGACATCACCGCATGCGGGGTCTGATCAGAAAAACATACCCATACCGAACCCGCCGCAAAAGGCATCGTCACCTGTGGACCATCGGTTTGATACGCCAGATCCGACTTCATCGCGTCATGCAGTTGCAACATTAAATGGTCGTATTCGCTACGCAAGGACTTGGTAATGTGCAAGGCGCTGAGCAATTGCGCTTGCCAACGAGAGTAGGCCTTTGCCCTTGGCAAAAATCGCTGCGCCACGTCTTCAAACGGCTCGCCAACCCGCCACACGCGCGGCACGCCGTCAGGGTTCACATTGGCAAATACCCGCAAAATACGTTCGCCGTAATTGGGACGCGAAGGAAAAGCATCGATATGCATGCGCTTATCATCCGCACGCCACGACTGAGCGCGGGTCTCAACCTGCATCGGGCGGTAACTGGTGGGGGCCAAGCGGACAACGTCGCTGTACGCAGGTAACAGAGCGGCAATCAATTGCTGCGCCTGAGTGCGAAAACGGCCAACCATCGCCGCCATTGCCGCCTGATCCTCTGCATCCCCGATTGCGCCCTTTAATTGGCCCTCGGCATTAAGGCTGATATTGCGACTTTTAGGAGCACGCACGGCTGGCGTCAAGAAACGCCGTTCGTCTTGCGTGAGCTGAAAAGTAAGTTGGGGGAAGTACAGGAGTTTTCCGGCTTCGAGTGCGGAAATCCAGGCTTGATTGGATTGAGTGACATGCCAGTCGGCGCTGTCGATTTGCACAATTTGTTGGTTCATCGGCGTATTATGCCGCGTTGCGTTAGCGGCGTGAACTGTAGAAGCCGATTATCGTTGAGTCTGCACCTGATTCAGCAGTGTATCCACCGCCGCCGCAACCTGCGCCACCGTAGGCGATGTTCCTTCATCACCAAGATTGATAATGTTATCCGACCAATTCCCTTCCGTTTTCCAACGTGGTGAATCGCAGTACATCTCAATCGTCGGGCGATTAAATGCAGCTGCTACGTGAGTCAGACCGGTATCAACCCCAACCACCAACGCAGCGCGTTGCGCTAGCAAAACGGCTTCCATCAAAGGTAATTTAGGTAACACGCGTGCGTTCGATATCTGCGCGGCAAGGTTTTCAGCGGTTTGCTTTTCAGCAGCGCTGCCCCACGGCAACAATACCTGTATCCCCTGCGCTGCCAACTTCTCCGCAATAGCAACCCAGTTAGCGAACGCCCACTGCTTGTCTGCGCGTGCGGTGCCGTGAAAAAAGACGGCGTAAGGCTGACTCGATAACCATGACGGCGCTTGCTCTTGTGTCATTGCTGGCATCTGCATATTGAAATTTGCCGAGCCTTCAACGCTATACCCCAAAGCCTGCGCGGCAACCTGACGCGCCCGCAAGACTGCATGCGTGCGCAGCCCAACCTTGACGCTCATCGTATGAAAAATGCGTGATATCGGCTCGTATCCGGAACCCTCGGTCGCGTTTGCCAGCCCTACTCGCTTACCTTTAGGCGCAAGACGTGCCATCCGCATAATGACGCTGGTTTTTAATAATCCCTGCGTATCAAAAATAACGTCATACGCGTCGTGCTTGAGCTGCCGACGAAAATCCGACATTTCATGCCGCGTAGCAGGCGAAAAAAACCTTTTACGCCAGCGTCGCAGGGCAAAAGGAATGATTCGTCGGACTTCTGGATTGAGGCGTACTAAATTAACGTAGCCCTCCTCCACCACCCAATCGATATTGGCATCGGGATAATGACGCCGGATGTCGGCCACCATTGGCATGTTATGGACGACATCGCCAAGGGACGACACGCGGACGATCAGAATATTCAAGCGGGATTCGATTTAAGATTGGCGGAGGATGGTATTAAAAGGGAAGTTGTGCATCAGGCTTAACGGCGAGAATCACGCGTTTGAATTCTGCCTGTATCCGCGCCAGGGCGGCGTCCGATTCTGCCTCAAAGCGCATAACAGCCACCGGCGTTGTATTCGATGCACGCACCAATCCAAAGCCATCGGGATATTCCACGCGCAAGCCATCGATCTTGATAATGTCGTTTGCACCGGGAAACTCGGCTTCACTTTGCAATGTAGCGATCAACGTGAAGTTTTCACCTTCAGCCAGTGTCAGTTGCAACTCCGGCGTACTCGCCGACTGCGGCAATGCATTCAGCACCGCTGACGGATCGCTTTCCCGGCTCAACAATTCAAGCAAACGCGCGCCTGCATACAAACCATCGTCAAAGCCATACCAACGATCCTTGAAGAAAACATGTCCGCTCATCTCGCCACCGAGCGGCGCGCCGGTCTCACGCATTTTGGCCTTGACCAATGAATGTCCGGTCTTCCACATCAACGGCTTGCCGCCATGCTGACTAATCCACGGCGCTAAATGGCGCGTACATTTCACGTCGTATAAAATTTCCTGGCCGGGATGGCGGGTCAGCACATCGGCGGCAAATAGCATCAACTGACGATCGGGATAAATGATCTGACCGTCTTTAGTGACAACACCCAGACGGTCGCCATCGCCATCGAACGCCAGACCGAGCTCGACATCGCTCGTTTGTAAGGCGTGGATAACATCTTGTAAATTTTCTGGATGCGCAGGATCGGGATGATGGTTGGGAAATGTCCCGTCTACCTCACAAAACAACTCCTGCACCTCGCAACCCATTGCACGATAAAGCTCGCCAGCAAATGCCCCGGCCACACCATTACCGCAATCGACCACGATCTTCATTGGCTTGGCTAATTTGACATCGCTGAGGATGCGTTGCAAATAGGCTTCTTTGATATCGTGGGTGCTGTAGCTGCCAGTACTTCCGGCTAGCGCCGCTTGCTTGGCACTGCCAGTGACAATCGCCTGATACAACGCCTGTATGGTCTCGCCATAAATCGCCTCACCCGCCAGTACCATTTTGAAGCCGTTGTAATCGGGCGGATTATGGCTGCCCGTGACCATCACACCTGATTGCGTCCCCAGAATATGGGTCGCGAAATACACCATCGGTGTAACGACAACGCCGATATCAATCACGTCCACGCCAACGTCCTGCAACCCGGATGCCAATGCCGCCGTCATTTCCGCGCCAGACAACCGTCCATCACGGCCGATAACAACCGTGCGTTCACCTTTAGCAAGGGCCGCCATACCGAAGGCCTGACCGATTTGACGCGCAATATTGGCGTCAAGGGTCTTGCCGATGACGCCGCGAATGTCGTAGGCTTTGAATATTGAATTTTGGAGTGGGAGCATAGACTTACTAGGAATGGTTGACGGATGAAAGAGCAGACTTGCTACTTGTATAAATCTGGCCATCCATTACCCGATAAAGCATTTAAGCTGACGTTAAAAATATGCAACGTCGTTACAAGTGGCTTTAGATTGATTATGTCGATAAAAAGAAGTAAATCTATATCTCGACAGCTTTACAGAGACATCACTCCGGACCGGAGATGAAAATCCGCGAACCAATATCCACAAAAAAGAATGATTCTTCTGAGCAGATATCCAGCTGAGATAACAAATATTAAGCGTCTGTTAAAAATTCAAAATACACGCAGAATAAATAATGCAACTAAATCAGAAGTTATACGTGTAATGCATCCAACGTTTTACCTGATGCAATCCATTCTTGTACCCATTTAGGCTGACGACCACGACCAGTCCATTGCAGCGACGCATCGGAAGGGCTGCGATAACGCACAGCAACTTTAGCTTTCGTAGCACCATTATTCTTAATGCGTGCTGACCCGCCTAATAAATCCTTAAGCGAAATGCCAGCACTTTGTGCGATTGCCAGAATCTGCTCGCGTGCTTTGGTCATTTCTTCGTGCTCGCGGTCCTTTAAGGTCTGCTTAACTTGCTCTTGTAAAGCGCGCAAATCGGCAACTGATAGGCCTGATAAATCCATACTTTCCTCCAATAAATGAAATCATTAAAAACTATATTTGCAGTCAAATACTGCATTTTATTTAAATACCGCCATCAATTCAATGCACCGCGAATTAGCGGGACCACGAATATTGGATGAAGGATACAGCCTATCCGGTTAATGCGCAAAGTAGATTGATACAGATTAGCAACGCATATTGAATAAAATCATATAAATCAGAACATATATTCAATTCAATTAATTAACAAGAACGCACTTCAAATACAGTGACTTAAGAAAACAATGTACTTATTAATCACATGATTATCAAAAATATCAACTTGACACAGCACAATCGCCTGGAGATACCTGCGCACGCCAAATAAAATCCTGAATATCGCACTGAGGCTCATATTCGGCTACGGTACGCAACAACATTGCACGTACTTCTTCATAATCAAATCTGTCACAAGCAGCTTCTAGCTTTAGCAACATATCCTGCAATATCACCCAAGGGATTTCCACCTCTTGCGCACGCATAATGAGAGGATGCTCCGTACCCTCTACATTCTCTCCAATCAGCAATTCTTCATACAACTTTTCACCGGGACGCAAACCGACGTGATTAATTTCAATAGTACCTTCAGGAGTCAATTCAGATAACACCTCGAGCCCACTCAAATGCACCATTCGTTTAGCCAGATCGATAATCTTTACAGGATCGCCCATATCCAATACAAAGACATCGCCACCCTCGCCCATTGCACCCGCTTGCAATACAAGTTGAGCCGCTTCTGGAATAGTCATGAAATAACGCGTGATCTCTGGATGCGTCAGGGTAATAGGTCCACCCGCCATAATCTGCTTACGAAACAAAGGCACAACGGATCCTGAAGATCCCAATACATTCCCAAAGCGCACCATACAAAATCGCGTCCGTGACGAAGATTTTGCCTGCAAGCGAGAAAATGCCTGCAATATTAATTCAGCAAAACGTTTGGTAGAACCCATCACATTGGTCGGTCGCACAGCCTTATCGGTAGAAATCAAGACAAACGAATTAACGCCAGCAGCCATCGCGGCCTTAGCAACACTTAATGTTCCAAACACATTATTCCGAATCCCCTCAATCGGATTATGCTCAACTAAAGGAACATGTTTATAGGCCGCAGCGTGATAGACAGTTTCGACAGAAAAGGTGCGCATGATACGAGTGCACTTTTCGGTTTCCAATACAGAGCCCAGAAACGGCAACAACTCAATATTCAAATTAAGGCTTTTTTGCAACTCACCCAACTCTTGCTCAATTGCATAGAGACCAAATTCAGACATTTCGAGCAAAATCAAACGTGATGGCCTTTGGCGAATAATTTGACGACATAGTTCAGAGCCAATAGAACCTCCGGCCCCTGTCACCATCACCGATTTATTCACAATGCAGGCAGAAATTAATGTTGGATTAGGATCAACCTGATCGCGTCCTAATAAATCCTCAATTTCAATTTCACGGATATCCTGTAGTCGTAACTCGCCATTTATCAAACTCTTGATCGGTGGCGTGACTTTGATTTTGACTTTTAACGGCTCCAGACGATCAAGAATATGTTTTTGCTGCGCCTTGGTTTGTGACGGCATCGCTAACAATATTTCTTTAATGTCGTATCGCGCAATAATCGCAGGAATATCGTTGGGGCCGAATACCTTAATACCTGCAATTGTTGCTCTATGTAACTCAATTTTGTCATCGATAAACGCCATTGGCGCATATTCAGAAGTTACACGAAGAGCACTTGCCAATTGCGACCCCGCGTGGCCCGCGCCGTAGATTGCCACACGCACTGCCCCGGCAACGCCACTAACATGAAGCAAAACCCCGCGAGCCACAAAACGACTCGCTGCCACGTATAAAATTGTGCTAACCCAATAGATACCAAATACTGCACGGGAATAGCCAACTGTTTGAGTAAATGTCCCCAAAGCCCCCAACGCAACGACCGACAGTGTCACTCCAAGCACCACCACATATACAATTTTATGATCTATAAAACGAATAACGGCGCGATATAACCCAAGTTTCACAAAAATGGGAATTGATATAATCGGGGCAGCAACAATTAATATAACGTATTGATGTAATAAAAAATTACTTAGACCATCATGACGAAGCCATATAGCCAGACAAAATGTCAACGGCAAAAAAAAAGCATCCAAAGTAACAGCTAAAAGCTGTTTATACAGACGTGACAAATCAAGAAATGAATTCATACAGATAACTCAATCAATGTGTAACTCCATCTCTACGTATTACTTTCCAAAAAGTAAGAAGTATAATTTTAATATCTAAAAATAGTGATCTATTTTTTAAATATTCAACATCTAGTTTTACTTTATCCGGAATAGGTAGTTCGTCGCGCCCATTGATTTGCGCCCATCCAGTTAAGCCAGGTAAAAGCTGATCAACTCCACACTGAGTACGGAGTTGAATTAAATCATCTTGATTAAATAGTGCTGGACGTGGGCCAACAAAACTCATGTCACCTTTGAGAATACTCCACAGTTGTGGCAATTCATCCAAACTAGATTTGCGCAAAAAAAAACCAGCTGGCGTTAAAAACTGCTTAGGATTATCTAAAAGATGAGTGGCGACAGCGGGAGTATTCACCTGCATCGTCCTAAATTTCGGCATTCTGAAAATTTTATTCGATCGCCCCACTCGATCAGACCAATAAATCACAGGACCTTTAGAAGTTAATTTTATAATAACAGCAACAAATCCAATAGGTAGAAACAAAACAAGGACTGCCATTATGGCAAAACAAAGATCAAATAATTTTTTCACTCAAATACCTTTTTCCTGCAAGGCGTAATCCGTCACTCACATTAATTGATGGAGACCAACCTAGAATATTTTTGGCCTTAGTAATATCTATTTCAAGGGAGCCACAAAGTTGTTGATACATACTTTTTTTACCCAGTAACGAAGCTCCAAACTCAAGAATTTTGGGTGGCACCGGAAACAATCTAGCTGGCTTCCCCATACCTTCACTCAACAAGCGAATCAATTGCGGTGTGGAAACACACTCTTCATCAGCAATTAAAAATGTTTGATTCGCAGCATTTGGATGTTCAATGCAAATTGTAATGAAATCTAATAAATTATCGAGAGCGAGCATCGATCGTTGATTGATAACTGAACCGAAAGGAAATAGGCGCCCTTCAAAAATCAAGTTAAGCAAGCGTCCAAAATTACCAGGAGCATTACTGTCATAAATCAACGGAGGACGGATAACTACAAGCTCCATTCCTGTTTTAGCACAAATGGACTTTAAACCTTCCTCCGCTTCCAACTTTGACAATGCATAATCGGCATGCGGCTGTGGGAATGATAGTTCAGAAAAAGGATTAGAAAAAGTTTCCGCACCGTTTACGCCAATAGAGCTAATAAATATAAAACGTTTTACACCAGCATCAGCAGCCTGATGAGCAAGATTCAAAGCGCCATCAACATTCACTCGCCGAAACTCCGCCAGGGGTTTTATAGCCTTGCTGTTAGTAATATGCGCCAGAGCAGCCGTATGAACAAGACATTCGACACCGCTAACGGCATCTTTCCAGCTAGCTTGTGATCCGATATCACCAACTAAATAAATCTTAGCATCTTCGCGAAACGCCGCGTCAGGTCGACGTGTACTAGCTCGGACTTCCCCATAATTTAAATCTAATAAATGATTAAGTAATGAACAACCAACAAAACCATTTGAGCCTGTAATTAGAATTTTAGACATCAAAACCTATTTTTATTAGAATTTACAAAAGAAAATTAAAATTATCAACTAAATATTATTATTACTTACATCAGAAGCAATTATTTATAACTATTTCGTGCAAATTTATAAAAAAATTTTCTAAATTTTGGTGGCGGAATACGGATAAAAGCTCGTATTAAAAAGTTAATAAAAAAATCAGTTAAGCTTATAAAATTAATAGATTTTTGATACTTTAAAAGACCAATCTCTCCTTTAAAAAATTTAGACCCCCTCCTTGCTATAAAGTCATCTCCCGTACGCATATACAAAAGCACCTCAGGGAGGTTTGCAAATTTATAGTTATTGACTAACATCAGTGACCATAAAGCATAATCCTCCGGAAAGATCAAAGGATAACCTCCGACTGATAATACGGCATCTCTTCTAAAAATTGAAACCGGATGACTTATAGGATTACGGCGCTTAGAGAAGGCTAAAATATCCACATGATTTGTAGGTAATATTTTCAAAAAACCACAATCACTCATTATGCTATCTCGCTCTTCAATCCAAGCGCTAGCCACACTTATCTCTGGATTTGAAAGCATGAACCCAACTTGCTTCTCAAAACGCTGAGGTAAAGAAATATCATCAGCATCCATACGTGCAATAAGCTCATACGAACAGTGTGCAAGTCCCGCATTAAGGGCTGCTGCCAATCCAAGGTTATTATTCAGCTTCACAAGCTTTATAGGAAGGCTATGAGAATATTTCTCGATAACATTAGCAATTTGTTCGGTTACTTCACCATCCTCAACGATAATAATCTCAGAAGATTGCAGACTTTGGTCAGCTAAACTTTTTAAACACTCATCCAAATATAAAAAATTATCTTTTTTATAAACAGCCATTAGAACAGAGAAGCTCATACTATTTCTTACTCTTTAAATAAATACGTTTATTTTCAGCTTCAAAAAAATTAATTATAAATTCTTAAAATTTCAAAAATTAATTTTTCCGCTTGCGTTTTTAAAAACATCTTTGAAAGCTTTATATATATATATTCGCCTCAGTCGTCCATCTCCGACAAAAAAACAATAAATGGGAAGCTTAACGATGTTTACAACAACTCTTTTAATACGCCAAGATAGTGGTATATACCGCCTAAAAAATAAATAAAAACTATTTCTATATTGGTAATAATTTCTAATAGGAGCTGGTAACCCAACATTTAAAAATAAAAATTTTTTATGTCCGCTTCCTAGCATGTGTTGTATTTCTAAATTAGTATCTACGAAAACATCAAGGCCAAATTTTTTACTTCTCCAACACCACTCCCAATCAACATAATCAATAAAAAGTGACTCATCTTTAGGGCCTACAATTTCAAAACTGGATTTTGGAAAAAAAAATCCAGAGCTAAGAGTTTTATCAACACGTATCACATTATTTTGTTTTTTATGTCCATCATAAATATATCCATCATCTCGTATTGCTAGCGGCCCGATACCAGCAACAGCAACGTTATCAGCTATGAGTTTAAGATAAGACTTTATTATTTTTTCGACATAATCAGTTGGCAAAGTCGAGTCCTGATCAATTTCTATGAAATATTCATACCCATTATTTATGGCATAATCTAGTCCATAATTTTGAGCCGCAGCAATGCCTTTATTTCCATTCATAGGCAATATAAAAAAATTACCGAATATATCTACAAAGCTTTCAATTTCTTTTTTTTTCTCTAATATATCAGAATTATCACAAACCAAAACTAGTCCAACTTGATGCGCATAACTTTCTATATTACGTCTGAATGAGTTAATCTCTGGATTATATGCAGTAACAATGATAGCTACTTTTCTTATCAATACAGATGAAATATTTATATTATTAATAAACATTAGATAAATTTTTCTTTTTGAAAGCCGATCCGAATAATTTTAATACAAAAAATAATATAAAAATATCGAAAACATATGCCAGTCCTATAGGTGGCTCTAATAATACTGCTGGGAATCTAAGCCATAAAGCTGCAACTAAAGCAGAATAAAACATTTTATTCTGCCCTGTTTTTGTCAGTGCTAAAAGACATGAAAATAAAAATGCTATAAAAATAATGAAAATAATACCGAATTCGAAACCAAAATACTTATATGAAAATAAATCAAAGTGACTTGTAGGTCCACCAGCAACCTGTAAGGCGGGATCAAAATATAAAATCGATTGTCTCCCGATACTATAATCATCGACAGGATAGCCAAGTAATTTACTCATACTCGTAACACCAACAAAAGATGAAGCAAATCTGACTAATGCGCTATCAGTCTTGAGAACTTCGATTACATTATTCGGTAAAGAAAAGTAATATACATCTCCATTAGCTAATACCCTGAGGATTAATCGTTCAAGCAATACAAAATCCCCTCTCATATATTGAGATCCTGCATCTCGGTCAAAACCGCTTTTGTCCAAATTTTTAGAAAGTACCATTAATGCAAAGACTAACGAAAAAGAAAGTACGACGAACGCAATTAGAAACTTAAATTTAATTTTTGAATAATATATAGAAATCACTAAAAAAATTGAATAAATAGCTTCAAGCACACTAAATTTGGCACCATTTACTACTGCTCCAAGAATAATTAATAAAATTAAAGAGCAAGACAATAATATAGTACCTATATTAATTTTTTTTTGTTCTTTATATTTTTTTACAATAATTAAAGAAAAATATCCAATTACAAATGGTCTAAGTGCATCCGCAAGGCGCACCAAAGCACCAAAACCACGATTTTGCTCAAATCGATTATCAGCAGCAAACATACCTGCTCCAACCAACCATAAAACCAGAATTAAAGATAATATATATACAATTAGAATACAACAAAATTCAAAAAACCCACGACCTTTAGGTATTAATAAAATATTTACCAAATTTTCCAATGGATTTATTCTCATTCTTATAAATAAATGAAAGAAAAATACAAAAGAAAATCCATAAATTAATATAATAAAAAATATGTAATCACTAATATAATTTAGAAAATATAATGATATAACAATTCCATAGGAAGTTCCAAAAGTAAAAGTCCAATAAAAATGAAATGGATCCAAGTAACCGGCAGGAACAACTCTTCGAATATTTAGATATAGGACACACGTCGTTATTGACATGAAGAATCCAAAAAGAGGTAAATTACTGAAAAATACCTCAAAAAAATCTTTATCACTCATTTCAGAAAACTCAAAATTTTAGTCATTAATATATTTAGTATTGATGGAAAAACATAATACCTACTCGCCCAAGAAGTACTTTTAATAATAGTCCAGACATTTTTAAATTCTTTTGCTCGAAATCCAATAAGTATGTAATAACCTAAAGCATTACCAATTGCCTGATCAACCAAATATGATGGAGCTAAAGCTTCAAAAGCCTGCTTATCCATAGAAAAATGTTTAATTAATTTTTTATAGGTATTATTATCATGATGTCTATAATTAACGACAAATAAATCTGGTTTATAAATAAATTCCGATCCCTCTTTCGAAAATATCTTTAGAAGTTTCACAAAGGTTGGATAATCATCTAGAATGATATTTGAATCCCATCCTCCAATTTTTCTCAGTGCAGCCGTTCTAAAAATAGTAGACTGGAGCAATATTGGTGATGGATAATTCAAAAACATCTCGATATTTCTTTTTTTTGCATCCATTTTAAAGAAAAAATCCTGCTTACTTCCATATATTGGAGTTGTATAAGATCCTCTGTATTTTGAAAAATTTTCCCCACCACCAATATAGAACTGACATGAAGGATTTTCATAAAGCTCTTTTAATATTTCAACAATGCCCTCAGGATTAGGGATATCGTCTGAGGCAACTATATATAAAAATTCAGTGATAGTCATTTCTAAGCCCATATTAAGCGAACTAACTAAACCAGAATTTTTTTTACATATAAATTCAATGCCATCCGACCCTTTATCCTCGATAAATTTCCTTATCCTATCTTCTGTTTTATCAGTAGATCCATCATCAATGATAATGATTTTTTTCCCTGGAACGTCAATTCTATATACAGCATTCAAACATTCATCTATATAACTCTCATGATTATAGGTAGGTATAATAATGGTAAGCATTTTTAGCATAATTCCTAATAAAAAAAGCATCAAGAATAATAGAACTTGATTAATTTTATACTGCTCACCATAATCCTAAAAAATTTCTATCTCATTAGAAAAACTATTTTCAAGCTGTTTAGTTGATTTACTTTTTAAACAGATTTTTAAATTTCAAAACCGACCGATATGCAATTGGAGGCAGCCAGTCCTTCAAATAATTTTGAAATCTTAATTTTGCCGCCTGACTTTTAATGGCGATGCTATCATCTGGTCGCGCCACGTACATAGTTGAATGAGCGGGAGAATCTTCGTACACTTTTTTTGATGCAGTATAGTAATAGAGAGCGATCGATTTTCGAGTTATTTCCGATGGGGTGTTTAATGGATCTGGATGACCATGATATGAATCAGCATCTGTATTGAAAATTACACACCGGTTAAATAATGGAGCAATAACATCAATTTTACCCGTCATTTTTTTATCCCATATTTCGAGACAGCCCCCGTAATTACTATCCCAGTCTTTATTTAAATATATAAGAATATTAAGCCGTCTATTTATATGAAGCTGCTCATTTATTCTGAAGTCAGCGTGAATTCCAAGCTTTCCACCACGTGATATTTCATGAAATCCACCACCATTAAAATATGGATCGCCAATTAATGAGTCAATCGTAGTGAGACCCTCTAAAAATTGAAGTATAGGTGCTGAATTAAAAAAATGGAAAATATTACGAATTCTTTCTTCACAATTTTCAGGCAATATTTGTCTCTTATGCAGTCCTTGGTAGTCATTTTCGTAAAACTTATCACCCGTAATTTTTTCTAGTGGAAATTTTTGAAGTATTTCCTCAATTAGTTTTACAGGAAGAAAATTATCTATAACTATGTGAGGGTATGGTTCTGCAAAGCAATATGAACCAGCTAGTTCTTCACCAAATTCTCTTGCTAATTTTGTATCGAGATGTATACCGTTTTCCAAGCTAATCGGTAATGTTGCACTAATATATTTTGTATTTTCCATTTTGATCCTTACTTAAACTAATATATAAATAACAATCTTACTTATAGAAATAATTTTTGATAATAAATTGAAGCATAAATAACTCAGTGAAATTAATTTTATAAAAAATTAATTATCAACAAATGTTAATCCAATAAATATTGTACAGCGTGAGTTTTTATTTTCAATCATTCTGTTATTTTTACTCTCAGAATCAGTGTTACGTATACACTATTAATTTACTTATATGTATTCAATATGAAAATCGCCTCACATTTTTATACATAAATATTAAATATATTAGATAATTCAGAGCATACGCAACATTAGCCCCATGAACACCATATTTTTGGACAAAGATATAAGCAAATAATACGAAAGTCATAGAGAACAATATTTCAGTTCCCATAAACCACTTAGTAGCCCCCCGAGCCAGCATTGGATATGCATAAATCCAAGACATAATTTTAATTACGTCGCCAACCAATTGAATTGCAAAAAACTCTCGAGCCGGATGGAAGGCGTCGGTAAATATTAAACTAATTACAATATCGCGAAATAAATACACCAACAACGCCAATAATGACACAATAGGCATAATGATCCTGATGGTAGTTTTAATCTCTTTCAATATTGCGTCAGGTCCATCCAAAGATGCCAATTTAGGCAAGAAGTAGGTACTTAATGCCATCGTTATCACGCCAAGATATACCTCAGATATTTTCCATACAGCTTGCCATTGACCAGTTTGCTCCCAACCGGTTTGACTAACCAAAATATTTCGAACCAGCAACAACGATACAGGTACAGTCAATGCACTCGTAATGGCCATCGCAACATAAGCACCAATCCCTTTAATCTGAGCCTTGTCGGTTTTCCCCCACCAATATTTCAGACGGAACCATGGCTGTCGAATTGATCCAATTAACATTACCATGCCTGAAATGCTTGTATAAAGAGCTGCTGCAATCATTGCGCCATTAAGATTGGCAGCCCGTACCAAAACCACCATTATTATGGTGGCTACAAATACAGACACAGCACCCAAACATATAAACCGTCGATATTGATGTTGCCCATTAATAATCGAGGCCACGAGACTATTTGCAGCGGATAAAGGTAACATCAGCGCCATTAATACAACTAACCAAGAGTAATCCAACTCTCCAAATAATCTGTGTGATATTGGCTTTGCAAATATACATACGATTGGAATCACTATCGCCAAAAGAAATGTAATCCACTTTATACCTGCCCTCCACCATGGCGCACACCCCTCCAATCCTGAATCTTTATATTCGGAGGTATAACGAACTATGCCATTTCCTGCTGGCGCAGTAACAATTCCGTTAAGTACGCTAACAAGACTTTGGACTTGCCCTAACATAGCGATTCCACTAGGGCCTGTATAGGTCGCTACGACCTTAGCCACAATGAACCCACTACCCATCTTAAATAATGTAAGCAGTCCACTAAAAAGTGTAACTGTTAATAACTTCCTCACACTAACTTATGCATAGGAGGCAGTCTTTTACCGAGTCAATCACATACTGGACAGCATTTTCTGACATTGTTGGCCCCATTGGAAGGCTCAGTACTTGCTGATGGATTCGTTCGGCAATCGGGAAATCTCCCAACTTATAACCTAGTCCGGCATACGCCAATTGAAGATGTGGAGGGATTGGGTAGTGGATCATCGTACCAACGTCACGTTCAGCTAATAATTTTTGCAATTTGTCACGCTCATCAACACGCACAACATATAAATGCCAAACCGGATCGGCCCAATTCGATACTTGTGGCAAAGTAACCACCGGCACATCGGACAATTGTTTTGAATATTGGCTTGCAATATCAGACCGTTTTGCGTTACTAGCATCCAACGCCGGGAGCTTGACACGTAGCAATGCGGCTTGTAACTCATCTAACCGGGAATTGAACCCGAGTACGTCGTTGTGATACTTGATGCTAGAGCCATAGTTTCGAGAGACTCGAATGGCATTAGCCAACTTATCATCGTTTGTTGTGATCGCACCGCCATCTCCTAAAGCACCTAGATTCTTACCAGGGTAAAAACTAAACGCGGCAGCATCACCCAAGCTCCCAACACGTCGGCCTTTATAAAGTGCACCATGGGCCTGAGCCGCATCTTCAATGACTTTTAATCCATGCCGATGCGCTATTTCATTAATACTGTCCATATCAGCCGGTTGACCATAAAGGTGCACCGGGATAATAGCCTTAGTTCTAGCGGTGATTGATGCTTCGATCTTCAACGGGTCCAGATTATAAGTATTCTCATCTGGCTCAACTGGAATCGGTGTAGCACCACAGTGCGAAACAGCAAGCCAAGTCGCAATGTATGTGTTGCTTGGGACGATCACCTCATCTCCAGGACCGATACCGTATGCTTTCAGAATCAAAAAAATGGCATCAAGGCCATTTGCAACACCTATCGCATGTCCTACATTGCAATAGTTCGAAAACTCTAGCTCAAAAGCATCTACTTCCTTACCCAAAATGTACCAACCAGATTTTAAAACTCGATGAAATGCTTTTTCAAGTTCGCCTGCATGTTCAGAATTGGAGGCATTTAAATCAAGAAATGGAATATGCATATAAATTAATTTCTATATTTAATATTGAGAAATACTCTAATTTTCAGCATGTGCAACTGCTGCAAATTCACTATAGTTATGATAATAATCTGCTTGATCATATATAGTCGAAGCTAGGACAAGACATACGGCACCGGAAGAAAAATTTTCTACTTCACGCCACATCATTTTGGGAATATATAATCCATGATAAGAACGGTTAAGATGGATTTTTTTTCTTTCATACCCATCATCAATAATTACATCAAAACTTCCAGACATCGCAACGATTACTTGCTCTAACTCTTTATGCCCATGACCTGCTCTTGACGAACCACCGGGAACGTCATAGAGATAATAGACTCGTTTTATTTCAAAGGGTATATGAATTCCGCCTTCAATCACTGAAAGATTACCGCGGGGATCTCCATACTTTGGAAAATCAATTATCTTACTTTCTGATAACATAAATAAATATTCTTTATTAATTAAAAATAATACATTTATCAATCCATCATTTTTATTAATTTTGCTGGATTTCCAACCATCAATGCATTTGATGGCACATCTTTAGTTACAACAGCTCCCGCAGCAATCATCGCTCCATGACCGATGGTAACTCCACCTAGAATTGTTGCATTGGCTCCAATACTGGCTCCAGTTTTAACAATTATTTTTAGGAAGCTCTCCGGGTACACTTTACTTCTTGGAAATTTATCATTACAAAATGTTGCATTTGGTCCAATAAATACATCACTTTCCAATTCAATCCCATCCCATATCTGCACACCGCATTTAATTGTTACTCGATCACCAATTACCACATCATTTTCAATAAAAACATGATCGCAGATATTACAATCATTACCTATTTTTGCTCCTCCAAGAATATGAGTAAATGCCCATATTTTTGTACTCTCACCAATAGTTGCCCCAAGTTCTACAATTGCGTGGTCATGAATGAAATTATTTTTATCCATTTTAATTTGATACTTATTCAGTAATATTATTTTTTATGTTTTAATTATTGCGCTAAACATAATTTCAATGCATGTTCCCATTCGGGAACTGCACACAAAGAATTTATAATTTTCTCACTTGACATTACAGAGTATTTTGGTCGATTCGCTAGCAATGGATATTCGTCTGCTGTAATCGGTTTCACTATAAATGATTTTTTAATGGCTGCATGTTTTAATATAGCTTCAGCAAAACCAAACCAAGTGGTTTGGCCTTGACCAGTCAGATGGTAAATGCCAGAGTGACCTTGCCACCATTCTTGTTCGTTTAGTCCAAATTGACTTTTTGCCAGAATAGCTCCAGTCGCATCGGCAATAGTACGGCACCAAGTAGGACTACCGTATTGATCGTTAACGATACTTGCCTTATCTCGCTCTTTAGCTAAACGCAATACCGTCAATAAAAAATTTCCTCCTCGCATACCGTACACCCAACTAGTCCGAAAAATTAAATACGGGATATGCATCCTTTGAATAGCCTGCTCACCCGCAAGCTTAGTAGCACCATAAACATTGATCGGATTGGTGATGTCAGTTTCTAAGTAAGGTGTTCTTTGATTTCCATCGAACACATAATCTGTACTGTAGTGAATCATCGCAGCACCAAGTTTTTTTGCCTCCTCTGCCATTACACCGGGAGCTAAGCCATTTATACACATAGCTAATTCAGGCTCGCTTTCAGCTTTATCTACGGCTGTATAAGCTGCTGCATTAATAATTAAGTTCGGCTTAATTGTACGAATGACGTCTCGTACTTGTTCTAAATTAGATAGATCCATCTGTTTGCGATCCAAGGCAATAACCTCACCCAAATTTTGCAAACTACGTTCTAGCTCATACCCAACCTGTCCATTTTTTCCTGTAATGAGTATTTTCATATAAAGAGCTCCGCATCGGCTAACATTTGGCCAGCCTGATCTTTTTCGGACAAAATCGGAGTACAGTTAATTGGCCAATTAATACCAATTGCCGGATCATTCCATAAAATAGTTCTCTCAAACTCAGGTGCCCAATAATCGGTCGTTTTGTAGAGAAATTCTGCGGACTCGCTAATAACCACAAATCCATGCGCGAAACCAGGTGGTACCCACATTTGTAGTTTATTTTCTGCGGATAAAACAATCCCAACCCAATGGCCGAAAGTCGGTGAGCTCTTACGTATATCAACGGCAACATCGAATACCTCACCGGAAACAACCCGGACTAGTTTTCCTTGTGGCTGCTTTATTTGATAATGCAGGCCGCGCAACACATTTTTTGCCGACTTTGAGTGATTATCTTGAACAAAATTTGTACAAATTTCGGTTATTTTCTTAAATTGTTTAGCATTAAAACTTTCGAAAAAAAAGCCACGGTCATCTCCAAATACCCTTGGCTCAATAATTAGAACATCAGGAATTTCATCCATTTGAATTTGCATTTCTAGAACACCTTGTCTTTTAGTAAGCCCAATAAATATTGCCCATAACCATTTTTCCTCAACGGCTGCGCTAATGCCTCAAGTTGAGATGGACTAATATAACCTCTACGATAAGCAATCTCTTCAGGACATGCTACTTTCAGGCCTTGCCGGTTTTCTATAGTAGCAATGAATTGCCCCGCCTCCAGAAGTGATTCATGGGTACCGGTATCAAGCCATGCCATCCCCCGTCCCATTAACTCGACATTGAGCTGGTTACGTCCCAAGTAGATCCGGTTTACATCAGTAATCTCTAACTCTCCACGAGCCGATGGCAAAATGCCAGCAGCAATACCACATACTTCCTGATCGTAAAAATACAATCCTGTAACTGCATAATTAGACTTTGGCTGTTCTGGTTTTTCCTCAATACTGACTACACGACGCTGACTATTAAACTCAACTACACCATAACGCTCAGGATCATTCACATGGTAAGCAAATACAGTGGCACCTGAGGTACGGGCCGATGCGATCCGTAATTGATTTTCAAAATCATGCCCGTAATAAATATTATCCCCAAGGATTAGTGCGGAAGGTCCATCTCCGATAAAATCGCGTCCTATAACAAATGCTTGTGCCAACCCGTCCGGTGTTGGTTGTATCGCATAAGTTAACTGAAGTCCCCATTGACTACCGTCACCGAGCAACTCTTGGAAACGCGGCGTATCCTGCGGTGTAGATATAATTAACATTTCGCGAATACCGGCTAACATTAATGTCGTCAGCGGATAATAAATCATCGGTTTATCGTAAACCGGTAATAACTGTTTAGATACGGCCATCGTAACCGGATATAAACGCGTACCAGAACCGCCTGCGAGAATAATACCTTTGCGCGCTATGGTCATGAAAGAATCTCCTCGCCTGCTTTACGCTGGCTATAATTCTGCTCTACCCATTTTAGATAATCGCCTGACTGGACATTATTCACCCAAGGCTGATTCTCCAAATACCACTGCACCGTCTTGCGAATACCTGTTTCAAAAGTCTCCACTGGCTTCCAGCCTAATTCTCGTTCAATTTTGCGTGCATCGATAGCATAACGACGATCATGGCCTGGTCGATCAGTGACATACGTAATTTGCTCGCGATAACTGCCATTACTTTTAGGATCGAGTTCATCAAGAATGTCGCATAAGACATGGATCACATCCAGGTTTGCTTTCTCGTTCCAGCCACCAATGTTATAGACCTCGCCCGGCGCTCCTGCTTCCAACACGCGGCGAATTGCAGCGCAATGGTCGCTGACATAAAGCCAGTCACGCACTTGTTGGCCGTCGCCGTAAATCGGTAATGGTTTGCCTGCACGGGCGTTGGTAATGATTAGGGGAATGAGTTTTTCGGGGAAGTGATAAGGGCCGTAATTGTTCGAGCAATTGGTGGTGAGAGTCGGTAAGCCGTAAGTGTGATGATATGACCGCACGAGATGGTCGGATGCGGCTTTGGATGCCGAATAGGGGCTGTTCGGCGCATATTGGCTGGTTTCTGTGAACGGCGCATCGTCAGGGCCAAGTGTGCCGTATACCTCGTCGGTAGAAACGTGCAGAAAGCGAAAAGTAGCTTTGTCGTTCGCAGGTAATGCTGACCAATATGCACGTACCGCCTCTAGTAAACTGAAGGTGCCATTGATATTGGTTTCAATGAATGCAGCAGGACCATGGATTGAACGATCGACATGACTTTCAGCGGCGAAGTGAAGAATAGCACGCGGCTGATATTGCGCCAGAAGTGCGGCCACCTGCGCAGTATCACCGATGTCACCTTTTACAAAAATATGACGTGGATCGGAATTAATTCCAGCGAGGTTATTAATATTACCTGCATAGGTAAGTTTATCGAAATTAATTACTGGCTCATTGCTTTGCACAAGCCAGTCAAGTACAAAATTGGAACCAATAAATCCAGCTCCGCCAGTAACTAAAATCATATTTTTATCCTAAGTACGTTTAAACAAGAGCTGGCTAATCACGGCGAAAGAAATTCGCATGTAGTCACATGTAACTACCTAATTTTTAGCAACCGTTATTATCCTCTTTTATCGAAAAATTAAAGTGTCAAAAAAACACTTTATGCCGAATTCCCGCGCAAAAGGCCGCTAATGTAACATTTTATTGCAAAATAGCAAAAAAATGTTACACAAAAATGGTGTTTTTAATAATCATTAAAATAAAGTTTTTATGTAATGATAAGAATGTTATTTGTTAAATTAATTTTTTATTGCATTTGCATTTAAATCAATTATTCCTAGTCATTAATCGATATATTTATATAGCACAATTCAATACACAACTAAGATCAATAAAGTATTTTCATATTGCTCAGACTAATGTTGTAACTAAACATTACATTAAAGGCTAAATAAATAGAATATACCTTCGAGAAGTCGATTCATAATAAGTCCAACTTACGCAGAACACATTTGAATGCCCTCTACAATGACGCATTCGAGTTCAAATAAAATCAAAATTCCAAAATTCATGACAACTGACAACGCCAATACTTACGCCATCGGCGACCTGCAAGGCTGCTACCAAAGCCTGGTCACATTACTAACCAGCATTGACGCAGCCACACCGAACGCCAGATTGATTTTTGTTGGTGACCTGGTCAATCGGGGGCCGGATTCGCTGGCGACCTTACGACTGATACGCTCCCTTGGTGATCGTGCGCAGACAGTTCTTGGCAACCATGATTTGCATTTATTAGCAGCGGCGCATGGAATTCGTAAATTGCATCGGCAGGATACGCTTACCCAAGTGCTTGATGCGCCAGACAGGGAAGAATTGCTAGAGTGGTTACGGCGGCGTCCGCTGGCATTATTTGAGGATGGTCATTTGGTGTTGCACGCGGGGGTTTTACCGCAATGGTCAGCACCTCAGACCCTGGCGCTGGCACGAGAAGTTGAGACTGTCTTGCAAGGGCCAAATTGGGTTGCGTTTCTGCGTGAAATGGTCGGCAGCGAACCGACGCGCTGGGATGATCGCCTGCAAGGCAATGAGCGTTTGCGTTGCATCGTCAATGCGCTGACCAG
The DNA here is from genome assembly GCF_052976905.1 of Glaciimonas sp. GG7. Lineage (NCBI taxonomy): Bacteria > Pseudomonadati > Pseudomonadota > Betaproteobacteria > Burkholderiales > Oxalobacteraceae > Glaciimonas > Glaciimonas sp. GG7. The sequence goes on from NZ_JBRIIQ010000030.1 coordinate 22,695, forward strand.
AGTGCGGTTTTGTAGCGAGGATGGAACGATGGAATTGACGGCAAAGGAAAGTAGCGGCGCGTCTCTGCCCGGTTATTTACCGTGGTTCGATGCCCCCGGGCGCAAAACTGCTGACGTTACCGTAGTATTTGGGCATTGGTCCACCTTGGGCCTGACGCTTCGGCCAAATCTGATTGGCTTAGATACTGGTTGCGTATGGGGTGGAAAATTGACGGCTGTGCGATTTAAGGACCGGGCATTGTTTCAGGTGACTTGTCCGCAGGCGCAAAAACCGGGCTAAGCAAATCGATCAATCTAACTTACAGCGGTTGCCAGGCTAGCAGTCTTTTCCGCTAACTCTTGCCCCAAAGCCTCGGCAATCGCTGCATGCGCAATCGTTGCCAAATCACGCCGATGCATGCCTGCTGTATCAATCGGAGCGAGTTGAATCAACTCAGCCTTCATTGGCGGTGCTTTCATAATGGCAATCATGCTCCCGGCAAAGGTCATGTCACCGATAAAATCTGCGGCTGAATGTAAATTGCCGTCTGAGTCCACATAACGTAATGCATACGGTTGAATCGGGACATGCGCGTCGACTGCGGCCTCGAACAAATTGGCATGAAAAGGCAATATTGCGCCTTGTGCGGCGGTCGTGCCTTCGGGGAAAAAAGCAACGCGTTCACCTGCGTGAATGCTGCTAACAAGTCCCTGAAAAATCCGACGTACATCGCGTTGTTTGCCACGAGCAATAAAAATAGTATCGGCCTGCGCGCACAGCCAGCCAATGAATGGCCAGTCGCGGATATCTGACTTGGCGACGAAACGGCAAGGCTGGGTCGAGTTGATCACAAAAATATCCAACCATGAAACATGATTGGCAATGATCAATGCCGGAGATGCGGCTTCCTTTGCGCCGGGATTTTGAACCTCAACGGTTACCCTGCAAATGGCCAATACCTTTACCGACCAGCGCCGAATCCACCAATGACGTCCGGCAGCATCCGTGAACGGAAATATGACCGCGCAGATCAACAAGCCCACAAATAGATGGGCAATTATCCTCAGCAATCGATAAGCGATCATGCGCGCTCATAAGCAACATGACCGGCGACGATGGTGGCTTTTACTTGCCCCGTCAGTTCATAACCCAAAAACGGCGTGTGTTTGCCCTGACTCGCCAAACTCTTTGCCTCTACTACCCAACGCACAGCCGGATCGAACAGGCAGATATCGGCAACACTACCGATCCCCAATTGACCGGCAGGCAGACCAGCAACGCGTGCCGCATCGTTGGTGATTTTTGCCAATGCCCGGCTCAGTGGTTGTTCTGAAGATGCGACGTTTTCCTCGGCCCATTTCAGCGCCAGTGACAACAACAACTCAAGGCCGGTAGCGCCCGGTGTTGCCTCACCAAACGGCAGCAATTTCTCATCATCATCGACCGGCGTATGGTCCGAGCAAATCGCGTCTATCGTGCCGTCAAGCAATCCTAATCGAATCGCATCGCGGTCGCGTTGTGAGCGAAATGGCGGGGTCATACGCGCATTCGAATCAAAGAAACCGATATCAATTTCGGTCATATGGACGTGATGCGCACCGACGTCGCAGGTAATCGGCAAGCCTTCCTTTTTTGCCTGACGCACCAAGGCAACACCTGGGCCTGATGAAATCCGGCACAGATGGACGCGTGCACCGGTGGCGCGAACCAACTCAAAAATCGTATGCAGCCGAATCGTTTCCGCCATGACCGGTACACCAGCTAGCCCCAGACGCGATGCTACCGGGCCGCTATTGGCGATGCCATCATGGCCCAGATATGGATCTTGGGGGCGCAGCCAGACGGTGTAATTAAATGTTTGCGCGTATTGCAAAGCACGCAGTAGCACGGTGGTGTCCAGAATCGGCGCATCTGCTTGCGCGAAACCGATGCAACCGGCATCAGTCAATTCGGCCATTTCCGTCAATTCACGGCCTTTCAGCCCCACCGTCAACGCGCCCAGCGGATAAACGTGGGCTTGATTGAGCGACTTGGCGCGATACTTCAGCATCTCGACCAAACCGGGCTCATCAAGCACCGGATCGGTGTCCGGCGGACAGACCAGACTCGTCACGCCGCCGTGCATTGCGGCTTGCATTTCGGACTCTAGCGTGGCTTTATATTCATAACCGGGTTCACGTAACCGGGCGCTTAAATCGACTAAGCCGGGGGCCACGATCAGGCCGCTGGCATCGATTGTTTTGTTGGCAGTGAAGTCCGCTGGCGGCTGGCCGATACCGACAATCTTGCCGCTGGCGATGTAGACATCTTGCCTGGCGTCAATGCCATTTGCAGGATCGATTAAGTGGCCGTTTTTAATGTGCAGTTTCATGTTTTAGTTTTCTTAGCGAGACGTTTCAACGCCACAAAGTCATTCATTATCCATGCTTCTTTTTTTGCGCGATTCCAGCCTTTGAGTTGCATTTCAGCGGTCAATGCTTCTTCGCGTGTAGGAAAGCTTTCCGTCTTGAGCAAGGTAACGGGCAACCTTTTAGATGTATATCCAACGATCTCAGCCGATTGATGTTGGGCAATTCTTTACTCAATATTGTCCGTATGGCCTACGTAATAACTGCCGTCTGAACATCGGAGTACATAGGTGTAAAAAGCCATGCCGTTTATCTCAAATATATAGATACCGTTCGTCCTGAGTAGCGCAGCGTATCGAAGGATGCTTAGGCCAACAATGACTTCGATACGCTGCGCTACTCAGTCCGAACGGTAATTATTAATTTTTGAATCAGTTTCCAGCCAGAATACTCATCACCGCCATCCGTACCGCGATCCCGAAGGTCACTTGCGGCAAAATCACAGCTTGCGCACCATCGGCGACGGCGGAATCAATTTCAACCCCGCGATTCATCGGTCCCGGATGCATCACAATCGCGTCAGGCTTCGCCAGCGCCAGACGCTCTGGTGTCAGGCCGTAACTCTTGAAAAATTCTTGCGCCGATGGCAGCAACGCACCGGTCATGCGTTCGTTTTGCAGACGCAGCATGATGATGACGTCCACGCCTTTCAAGCCTTCGTTCATATCGGTAAATACCCGCACACCCATTTGCTCTAAGCCGCTTGGCAGCAAGGTGCGCGGACCAATGGCACGCACTTCTGGCACGCCCAGAGTTGTCAGGCCATGAATGTCGGAGCGGGCAACGCGACTGTGCAAAATATCGCCGACAATCGCCACCGTCAGATTGGTGAAATCTTTTTTGTAGTGACGAATCGTGTACATGTCGAGCAGGCCCTGCGTCGGATGTGCATGACGACCATCGCCGGCGTTGACGACGTGTACGTGCGACTGTTTGGTATCAATCAGATGCTTGGCGATCAAATACGGCGCGCCGGATTGCGAATGGCGCACCACGAACATGTCGGCGTGCATAGCGGCCAGATTGTCGATGGTGTCGAGCAGTGATTCGCCCTTGCTGGCGCTGGAAGCGGAAATGTTGAGATTAATGACATCGGCCGACAGCCGCTTGGATGCAATCTCAAAAGTCGTACGCGTGCGGGTGGAGTTTTCAAAGAACAGGTTGAAGACGCTTTTGCCACGCATCAACGGGACTTTTTTGACGTCACGGTCGCTAATGCCGACAAACGAAGACGCTGTATCGAGAATATGCGTGACCACCGATGTCGGCAGGCCTTCGATAGTCAGCAAATGTTGCAGTTCGCCGTTTTTATTGAGTTGGGGATTAAGCATGGAGTTGCACCGTCAGTGAGAGTTCGCCATTGTCGGCGCGTTGAAGTTCAATTGATTCGCCAGCGATCAGGGTCACTGTATCGGCAACAAAGTCGGCACTGATCGGCAATTCACGCCCGCCGCGATCGACCAATGCCGCGAGCATGATTTTTGCCGGACGGCCATAGTCGAACAATTCATTGATCGCGGCACGGGTTGTGCGCCCGGTGTAAAGCACGTCGTCCACCAACAAAATGGTGGCACCGTTGACGTCGAATCCAATCTGGGTCGGCTTGATATCGGTGCGCAATCCCTTTTCGGCAAAGTCATCGCGATAAAAGGAGACGTCGATAAAGCCTAGTCGGCTTTGGTCAGTCAGTTTTAGCGCCGCCATCAAGCGCTCGGCAAGCCAGGCACCGCCCGAATAAATGCCGACCACGGCGACCTTGTCAGCGTTGGCTAAACCAGCAATGACCTGGGTTTCCAATGTTCGATAAAGCGCTTCGGCGTCGTACTGTGGGAGTGCTGTTGTCATAAATTCTTTTTATCCATATCAATCTGGTGAATCATCATTCAGGTCGGCTAGCAGCCCTAGCCCACACCATCGAAATATTGCTGCAAGATAATCGCCGCAGCCTGATCGTCTATCAACTCACCACGCTGATGCGGGATCACTGCCGATGAATAGCGCTCATCAACGAGGATGGTGGCGACGCCATAGCGTCCCTGCAATTGATTGGCAAAACGACGGCAACGCACGCTCATTTCATGGGTTTCACCGTCTGGATGCAATGGCAAGCCGACGATGCAACGCGCCGGTTGCCATTCTTTGATGAGGGCTGCAATTTCGATAAATTTGGCATCATTGCTGATCGCGCTGATGATGGTCAGAGGCTGGGCCTGTTTCAGCAAGGTATTGCCGACGGCTACGCCCACGCGTTTGAGGCCAAAATCAAAGCCGAGTACGGTTTCCATTAACGGTGCGCCAATGCAGTTACCAGAATAAACTCACGCACGACCGGATTCCCCAGTCAGCATATAAGGATCAATGCCGAGCAATTTAAGGGCCGCGACAAAACGCTCCGCAATCGGCAAATCGAAAATAATAGACGGATCGGCGGCGACGGTGAGCCAGCCATTGCGAGCAATTTCATCCTCCAACTGCCCCGCTTCCCAGCCAGAACAGCCCAGACTAACCATCAATTGCGCCGGACCGATGCCGTGGGCGACCTCTTCGAGCACATCTTTGGAGGTGGTCATGGCAATCTGATCGGTGACTTTGAGTGTTGATGAATAGTTTTTCAACGGCGAATGCAACACAAAACCGCGCTCAACTTGCACCGGGCCGCCGAACATAACCGGACGGGCCGATATCAGATCGCCAAATTTCGCGCTGCTATCAGAATACGCTGCGGCATGCGTATGCTGGGGGGCGATTTCAAGCTTCAGATCAATGCGCTCAAAGAGTACGTCCATCGTCATGTCAGTGGGTTTGTTAATCACCACGCCTAGCGCGCCGTTGGCGTTGTGCTCGCATAAATACACGACCGCGCCGCCGAATATCGGGTCGCGCATGGTCGGCATAGCTATGAGGAAATGGTTCGTCAGATTGAGCGCCGGATCCGGCAATGCGGAAGTCGCCGTCGGATTGTCGGAGGCAGAGGATGCTTCGGTTTTTTTGGGTTGCTTAGCCATGGGCGACATTTTATCAGTTTGTGTGTGACTATCTTGCTTTGAATAGCGACTGCGCTCGCGTACAGTAGCGTGTTTTTCTATCAAGACAATTGTCCGCAACTGATAGGCAACTGATAGGCAACTTACTACGCGGCAATCTTGCAAATAGCGGTTTTGATCAGTTTTCGACACTCCTCACTGTTTCCCCACTCTTTAGGTTCCCTGCCGATATGCATCAATTTGACAATTCTTTGGTCTGGTTTCGTCGTGATTTGCGCGTATTCGATCATGCCGCATTGCATCACGCCCTGAAAACCAGCCGTGCCGTGTTTTGCGTGTTCGTATTTGACACCGATATTTTGCAACCGTTGCGTGATGCCGGACTAAAAGCCGACCGCCGGATTGAATTCATTCATGCCAGCATCAACGAGTTAGATGCGGAGCTGCGCAAATTGGGTGGCGCGCTGATCGTGCGGCACGGTTCGGCAGCTGCAGAGATCAGCACTTTGGTAGCCGAGCTGGATATTAAGGCGGTATTCACCAATCGTGACTACGAACCGCAAGCCGTTGCCCGCGATAGCGCCGTAGCCACTGCCCTGGCAAAACAAGACTGCGCCTGGCATAGCTATAAAGATCAGGTCATTTTTGAAATCGACGAAGTACTGTCGCTATCGGCCAAACCTTTTTCGGTCTTTACGCCCTATAAAAATGCCTGGATGAAACGTCTGGCCGCCGCCGATGGCGAGTTTTTCCTTAAACCGTATCCGATCACGCCCTACGCCGCACAGTTAGCCGCGCTACCGGCGCAACACGACCGAGCGCACCCGTCGCTAGCCGAATTGGGATTTGAGCCTACTAATTTGAGCACCTTAAAAATTCCCACCGGCATTTCAGGCGCGGAACAATTGCTCGAAGATTTCATGCCGCGCATGGGCGATTACCAGGCCACGCGGAATTTCCCGGCGGTAAAGGGACCATCTTATCTGTCAATGCATTTACGCTTTGGGACTATTTCAATCAGAACGATGGCGCGCAACGCCTATCAAACTCTGCGTCAAGGCGTCGAAGGCAGCGGTGCAGCGGTATGGTTATCCGAATTGGTCTGGCGCGACTTCTATTTCATGATCCTGCATCACCATCCCCACGTCGCCCAACGCGCCTTCAAACCGGACTACGATGCGATTCAATGGGAAACCGGCGAGCCTGCGCAAGCGGCTTTTCAGGCTTGGTGCGATGGCCGCACTGGCTATCCCTTAGTCGATGCCGCCATGCTGCAAATCAATCAAACCGGTTACATGCACAATCGGCTGCGCATGGTCGTTGCCTCATTTTTAATCAAAGATCTCGGTATCGACTGGCGCTGGGGCGAGGCCTACTTTGCCGCCCAACTCAATGACTTCGACCTGGCCGCCAACAATGGTGGCTGGCAATGGGCAGCGTCATCGGGCTGCGACGCCCAGCCCTATTTCCGCATCTTCAATCCCATTACCCAATCGGAAAAATTCGATAGCGAAGGCAAATTTATCCGCCGCTATTTACCCCAGTTAGCCAACCTCAGCAACAAAGCGATCCATGCTCCGTGGCTGGCCACCCCAATCGAATTACAGGCTGCGGGAATCAAGCTGGGTGTCGATTATCCGCGCCCGTTGATTCAACACGACGAAGCGCGCAAACTAACACTGGCACGCTATGCGGTGGTGAAGAAAGTGACGCTGGAATAAAAAATCGTCAGGATCGGCTTACCCGGTCCTGACAACGTATTTCACTCAAACAGCATTACAGCGCCGCCGCTTCCCCATGAACAAACCCGGCAACCATGCGCAGTAAAACATCTTCCTGATACGGCTTGCCGAGATAATCATTGACCCCCAGCTCCATTGCATAGGTCCGATGTTTAGCCGCTGTGCGGGACGTAATCATGATGATCGGGATGTGACGGGTACGCTCATCATTGCGAATATTGCGTGTCAAATCAAAGCCATCCATACGTGGCATTTCAATATCCACCAGCATGACGTCAGGCGACATCGCCTGCAATTGCTGGAGCGCATCGATACCGTCTTTTGCCAACACGACCTGATAACCTTCACGCGACAACAAACGCTGCGTGACCCGCCGCACGGTCAGAGAGTCATCGACCACCATCACGATCTTTTGGACACGCAATCCTTGTATCGGACCAGCGCTATCGTTCGGCGTGCCGAAGTTAGCAACCGCCCCAATGGTCTGAGCTTCTGACATGGCAATTGCAGCGATATCGACCGTCGCAGTCCGTGTTGAGCGCCGCTCTTGCGCATAACGCAGCGCTAACGGCACCGGATTCAAAATCAACACAATCTCACCAGAACCTAATACCGTCGCGCCGACAATGCCGATTAAGCGCGACAATTGCGGGCCGATATTTTTGACCACTACTTCGCGGTTACCCACAATGTCATCCACATGAATCGCTACGCGGTCATTGCCGCTGCGCAGAATGATGATGGGCGAATATTGCTGGGCTACCGGTGTCACCTGATGCTGGCCCAACAGTGCCGACGCATAATGCAAAGGTACTTTTTGGTCTTGCCAAACTACCGCGCCATCGTTGTAAGCACTGGCTAGCGCAGTCGCTTTCAATTGTTGGACTTGCTCAACCAGCGCTGACGGTACGGCGTACGTATTACCACCGGTCGAAAAAATCACCACTTGAGTAACGGCCAGCGTGAGCGGCAAATGAATCGTGAAATGGGTGCCCTTGCCAGCCTCACTGAAAACCGCGACACGTCCGCCGAGTGCTGCTGCCTCGGAGCGTACGACATCCATACCGACGCCACGACCAGCCAGGTTGGTGAGCTCAGCAACAGTAGTAAAGCCGGGTTTGAAAATCAAATCCGTCGTCTCAACGTCAGACAGTTGTTGATCGACCTCTAACAACCCAACCAATCTGGCCTTGTCACGAATCTGCGACAGATTTAACCCTTGCCCATCATCGGATAAATGAATCAGTACTTCGTTACCGTCCTGACGAATTTCAATTTTCAGCTCGCCGATATCGCTCTTACCCGCCGCCCGCCGCAGCTCTCGGCTTTCAATCCCATGGACGATTGCGTTGCGCAACAAATGCTCAAACGGCCCGACCATCTTTTCCAGAACGCTGCGATCAATTTCGACCGTGCCACCACGAATATCGAGACTCACGCGCTTATCGAGTTCTTTCGCCACCTGTCGGGTCATGCGATATAAACGTTCCGCAATGCTGGCAAACTGGACCATGCGTACATGCATCAAATCCTGCTGCAAATCGCGGGTCAGGCGTCCCTGCGTAACAAGGTCGGTATTGACGTCATCGACTGTTTTGGTCAGCGTTTTTTGTAGCGAGGAAACGTCACTGACACTCTCGGCCATCATCCGCGTCAATTCCTGCAAGCGCGTAAAACGATCGAACTCAAGAGGGTCAAACTCCCGCTCGCCAGCCAAGGTCATACGCGATGACATCTGGGTTTCTGCCTGAATTTCAATCTCACGCAACTGGCCGCGCAAACGGTCCACGTTTTCGGTCAGATCGAGTAAGGATTGTTGCAATGTACCGACGCCGGACTCCAGCCGCGAGCGGGCAATCGATACTTCACCGGCCTGATTGACGAACCGATCGAGCACCTCTGCATTGACCCGAACCTGCGCTACGGGAAGCGTGTTGGCAGGAGAAAATGCGGCCGTCGCGATGGATGTCGTCGCCAGCGCGCTTGCAGGATTGTAACTATTAAAGTGCGTATCAGATTGCACAAGCGCAGTTGGTTGCCCATGCTGGAGGCTCTCAAACATCTGCACGCCATGATCATAATGTGCGAGCAATCCATCAATAACGTGGGGCGATGGCGTAGCACCGTACAAGGTTGCTTCGATGTGACTTTCCATCTCATGCATATGCTGGCCCAACATCATCGCACCGGCCATGCGCGCGCTACCTTTGATGGTGTGTAAATGACGCAAAATGGCTTGCGCAGTCTCGACTGGAATCGGGCTTGGCTGCAGATCTTGGGCATCAACATTGTCAGCATCGTCGACATGATGACTGGAGACGGTTGCCATCTTCTGCCAGCTACGCAATGCACTTTCGATGTGCGTAAGGATGTCGCGCCCCTCCTCCAAAAAGACAGGCAGTAAATCAACGTCAATCTCGTCGCGCAAAGTCAGACCGTGATCAAACTCTATCGGTGCCGGAATGGGAGAGGTGAACGCTTGCGGTGTGACTATTGACGGTAACGTAGTCTGCGAGGGCGATTGAGGCGGGATTGAATAGGCATCGTCATCGTCAATCCGGACTTCGTGCCCATTTCGTACACTATGCATACTATCGAGCATACCCACCAACTCTGGCTCGTAATACGGAATGTCGCTTTGTGCAAATTGCTGCAACATCCATTTAGCACGCACCACTGCCGTATCAATTAAGTCGAATTCCTCCTCGTGTATCGGCATTGGTTGCAAGGCCATGCGCTGCAGCAGCATTTCTAACGCATGCGCAATATCACGTAATGGCGCAAAGCCAACAGTGGCAGAACTGCCGGCAAGGGAATGTGCGGCATGAATGGCATATACCGTAACCGGCCGCTCCGGTTCATGCCGCCACTCAGCAAAATCTTGCGCTAACAGACGCACCAACTGATCTGTCTCCGCCAGATAAATGTTGTAGAGCGGGAGGCTGATAAACAAGTCGCCAATACGTTTAATACTGTCGTCTTGCCGTACTTCCTGCAATCCGGGAAAACTGATGATTTCTGCGCTGGCAGCGATGGCAACCTGGCTGGCTGACGTTGTGTCTTCTGGCGATGCAGAGAAATGCGTGTGATCGGCAAAGAGCGCCATATCAGCGTCGGACAACACCACTTCTTCGGCCTGTGTTGGCAAAAACGGCAGGTCCGCGACTTCGTCCATGAGATCGGTGGCGTGAGTAGATTCGGTGGCCGATTCGACCAACAAAAACGTCTCGCCATCGCGCACCTGTTGCGCGTACTCAGCCAATATCTGCGCAGTCCGTATTGAGACGCCATCGTTACTGACTTCTTTAACCCAATCGCCCAGAAACATCACCGCATGATCGAGTAATGCATATACATCCGGCGTACCGGATCTGGTCTCGGTCAGCCACAGATTAAGCACCTCCTCAACGCTCCATGCAGCGTCGCCAAATGCGCGCATGCCGATCATTCGGCTACTACCTTTGAGCGTATGGAAGGCACGTCGCAAGACCACCAGATGACCCTGATCAGCGGGGGCCAGCCGTGCTTGCGGAACTGTCTCGCGCACGCACTTTAAGACTTCCTCGGCCTCGCAAAGGAAGATTTCCAGCAACTCGGCATCGGCCTGTGCTTCGGTCACCTGCGCAGGTGCCGACAATAGCAATTCGGGTATATTTTCTTCGACGCTCGGCAGATCCAAGAGCGACAAAGATGGCACTGCCGCATGATCGATGCTACCGGAATATTGAGCGACTTCTCCGATAGCTGCATCGGTCTGGGCTGATGGCGACGGCTGACCGATCAGCGTTACAGACTCCGGCAACGGCGCTGACGCAGAATGCCGTTCCAGCAAATTGACCCGAAATACGCCATGTTGCGCGTCGAAATTCAAGTGAATAGGTTGTGCGCCAGTGGCATTAACGCCATCAGACGTATCGGATTGATGCCAGATCGTTTCAACATAGAAGCTCAGCGCTCCGATGTTTTGCGCAATCAGTTCAAAATCCTGCTGCCCGGGCGGGATGGCATCGCTCTGACTGTCAATACCATCGGCGTGCGCAAACTGGTGCAGCGTCGTGCGTGTATGGATCACAACAGCGAGTGCATCGGGTTGCTCTTGTATCGCAAGTGCGCCTTCAATCTGATGCAAAACATGGTCAATCTGTGCCAGTACTTCGTGCTTTTCTGGCGCACTAAAATACTCGTCTAGCATTTTTTCGACGTAACGCAAGCTGGTTAATATTTCGCCAGCGAGAACTTTAACGATCGTTTTTTGCTGCACTTCGCGATAAATGTCGTCCTGCCAGGGTGCTGGCTCGGACGGGGCTTCGCCCGACATGATGGCTAACAGACGCGCCGTCATCGTATCGGCATGCTGAGAAAAATGTTCCGGTGAACGGTTAATGTGCGCCAGCGCATTTTCAACAAACAGCAAACTCTTCGCCATCTCCAGCCCCATCGGATCGCCCGGATTAGCGTGAGCGGCATGTTGCGCAATATCACTTAATTCGCACAATAATTTACACAAGGACGGCGCATTTAGTTTACTGCCAAGGTCGCTTAAGCTACGCATTTCCTGCGCAAACTCTTGTATCAGCCGGGCATCATTTGAGACGCTCACGGCCAGCCGATCCCAGATGTTTTTGGCGCGTGCCAGATGTTCTTTTGCAGCACGCAAAGCTTCTGAATTGACCTGACCGTAATGACGCGTCTGAAAGTCGGTCGGAACCACGCCACCCAGCCGATAGATGTGGCGAATCTGCGCGTTGTGGGCCGAGGGATTTTGTATCCCTGCAATAAAAAATAAAGCATCGCGCAGTAGCCGCTCAGAGGTGCTGTGCGAACCCTGACTTAAGCGCCGTAGCTGCAAATTAATGCGCGCAAACAACTGCTTCACATACAACTCATTCGGTACGTGTCCATTGGCTACACCATCGGCGAAACCTTGCATGACCCACCAAAAGGCACGGGATTGCTGGCTATCCTGGACTTGCTCGACCTCGGCAATAACGGCCTGCATGAGCGCGGCATTGGCACACTCGACGGCACTATTGGCGCTCTTCAAAAATGGCAACAACGCCATCTCAAAACGCTTGCGCAAGGGCTGATAATCGATAGGCTGATGTGCGTTTTCAGCGTTTGTAGCATTTGTATTTGCAGTGAGCGCAAATTGCGGACGGATCGTGAGATCAGGGAAAAACAGATCGGCGGGATGAATTCTGTCGGCACCGCGAATTTCCAGCAGCGCCTTGTAATACGGAAACAGTTTGACTGGCTGATGCACGCCGCCCGAGAGCAATTCTTCCAAATATTCGATCAGGGCCTCATAGGCATGTTGAATGCTTTGTACATGGTCAACGGAGAGTGCGTTCACGCCGAGAGCCTGTTCCGATTGTGCCCGTTCCAGCAACTCTTCAACAGTTTCTGTGAGGATCGTGACACCGTCTATATCGACCATCTGCAATGCACCGTGGGCTTGATGCAAATACGTTTTGGCGTAATGGAGGGCGGTTGTTTTATCGTACGGCGGCGCAGTCAGGCTCACGACCTGATGCGCTGAAACGGCGACATCTGGGTTCGATAAATGCTGTAGAGCGTTGATAGATTGCCCGAGTGCTTCGCGTATTTCGCTCATTACCCAAGACAACGGCCCGGTATCGACAGATGCCGTGAAGACTTCGGAAGGCTGGGGGAAATCGGTGGTCATGACTACCTCATCGGTTCTAAAGGGATGCAATCCGGCGCTAGCATCAGGTGTACCGATTAATACGGCCTGATAGATAGCGCCTGATCATGCTTGAGGTAAGTGGATGAACCAAATACGCCAACTACACCAACTACGTTGTGTATCTTTGCAGACGCCCGAAAGCAGATAGAAAACGTCTTTAATTGGTGATACGAAAACGCGATACAGAACTCTTCAAATCTTCCGCAAGTTTGGATAGTTCCCGAATTGACACTGCAGTCTGACTCGTCCCTTCCCGTGTTTTTTCGGTTACTAAAAGAATATTCTGGATGTTAGTGGCGACCCCGTTGGCTGAGTTGGCCTGCTGTTCGGTCGCTAACGAAATATTTTGAATCAGTTCAGCCAGGCGGTTCGAGACGCGACTGATATCCGACAAAGCCGCACCAGCGGCGTCGGACAGCTTGGCTCCCTCGACCACACCCTGGGTTGATTTTTCCATCGCGACGACGGCGTCGTGGGTATCGGTTTGAATCGTGCGCACCAGCGCGCCTATCTGTTTAGTGGCCGCACCAGAGCGCTCTGCGAGACGCTGAACTTCCTCTGCCACGACCGAGAAACCGCGACCGGCTTCGCCTGCGGACGCAGCCTGAATCGCCGCATTTAACGCCAGCACGTTGGTCTGTTCGGTAATGTCTGAAATGAGCTCGGTGATTTCACCAATTTCCTGGGACGACTCACCGAGGCGTTTGATGCGCTTTGAGGTTTCCTGAATCTGCTCACGAATGTCGTTCATACCGGTGATGGCGTTTTCCACCGCTTTCGCGCCCTCTTCCGCAGCGTTCACCGATTGGCGCGCAACATCCACCGAGGCGCTGGCAGACTTGGAGACATCGTTAATCTGCGTTGCCATTTCCAGCACCGCTTCCGAGGTTTCCCGAATATCGCGCGATTGCTTTTGCGAAGCTTCCAGTAATTCAATCGACACGGTTTGCGCCTGGTCGGACGCGGTCGTCACTTGCTGCGCCGTAGCGGTCACGCGTCCGACCAGTCCGCGCAACTCTTCCACCGTGTAATTGACCGAGTCGGCAATCGCACCGGTAATATCTTCGGAAACGGTGGCCTGCACGGTCAAGTCACCATCGGCGACCTCTTGCAACTCGTTCATCAAGCGCAAAATCGCGGCCTGATTCTGATCGTTGACGGTACTTGCATCGACTTCTTGCTTGATCGCTTGCAAACGCTGGCTCTCTGCTTCAAGCCGACGCATATCGGCTTCGTATGTGCGCCGACGGCCGTCCTGAACCTGCACCCAACCGATGCCAGCAGCAGCCTGCAGAGTGAGTAATGCCGACGCCAGCATCAACCAGAATGAGGCGCTTTGCGTGTCCTGCGCAGTACGGTAACTATCTTGCAATGTACTCAGACGTTGCTTCAATAGTTCGTTTTCGGTAAAAATCAATTGCTCGGACTGTTTCGCCGAGACAAAATTTTGCATGTTGCTCAGAACCCGTCCGACGGCGACCTGATATTGCGTAAAGTTATTTTGCAACTCGATCAATTTTTGGCGTTCGTCCTCATTTCTGGACGCGGGCAGACGCAATACGTCGCTTCCGTTCAAAAATCCGTTGACGATGTCGCGGAAGGTATTGGTGTCCTTACCGAGCAAAAAGGCGGTTTCGGGATTCACCCCTTCAGAAGTCAGAAATTCATTGGCGCTGCGTGCCAGACGCTGCGTGAGCATGACCAATTGGGATGAGGCCGATATTTCACGCGGGCTAGCACCACCGGAGGATTTCAGCGTGGCGATTTGTTCGGATAAATCAAGTAATACGGGAGAAATACTATTGAGCTTTTGCAACGTCTGGCCAAAGCCGGACAATTCTTTTTGCAGCTTGAGAATCGTCCCGGCGGCCTTATCAGTATTCAACCAGACTTTCTGCACACTTGCCACTGCGGGAGCCATTTCTGCAGCAGGCGACGGGATGTCGTTGCCTTTATATAGCCCACCCTTGATTAAGACGTGCAAATCCTGATTGAATGCGTTACGGCTGTCAGCCAATTGCTTAAATGCTTCAGAATTACCCTGAATCGCATTTGGTGTTGCCTTACCTATCCGCTGGGAATGCATCAATGCATCGCCGGCGATTTGCGTCTGGGTCGCGCTCAGCTTTGTATCCTTGATGTTGAATGACAAAAAGGCAATTGTTAACGCCAGCCCCCCACCCAGCACGATCAATAGAGTCCGCACTTGCTGCTGTTGCGGCAATTTACCAATCAATGGCAATGGTTTGTCTTGATACGCTGGGATGGACTCTTTTGGCGTATCTGGTGCATTTGGTGCATTCGTTGTTTCTGTCGGAAATGACACCGATTGATGATTCTCAAGCTGATTCTCAGGCTGATTTGCAGACTGGTAAGTTGCGTTGGTTACCATCGGCATGGCTACTACTGGCGATGCAACGTCAGTACCCGATTCTTGACCAAAAGCCTCACCGCCTTCGATTTGCTCTTCTTTCACCCCTTTGTACAGGGGCGGTAGTTTAAACACCATTACAGAATCTCCTGATTGCCAATTCGATCCATCGTGCCGACGTCATCTGACGACAAGCAACTGGACTCTTCACTGTTGAACTCATACGCGAACTCATACGCCCACATGCAAAAACCGCGGGTCCTGTACAACCTGTGCCAGCTTAAGCTCAGTCCAGAGCTGCGACTCGCTATCAACGTACCTTGCGGGACTTGTTGCCACCAAGTCAGCCGCTTCGTTGCCGCCCTCCTGCGGTGTCGACTGCAATACCATTTCTGCGACATTACGCAAACCGAGTACACGCCTGACCAGCAACGCGCTATTAAATGCCAACGTCGTCGAAAATGCGACTATGCGCGTGTCTTTGTCGATCACCGTCAGCGGCTGACCTTGAAAGCGGGCGAAGTCGACAACGCTAATCAACGCCCCTCGGATATTGGTCAGTCCGAGATACCAATCTTGCGTCAGCGGTACTTTGGTGAGGCTGTCAACGGTGGTAATCTCGCCCGCTTCTTGCAAACTGAGTAACCAACGCTGCTCGCCAATCAATAACCCTAATTGATTGTGATTAGTCTGTGCGCCGCTACGCGCAGCTTGCATCCGTTCCAGCAAATGCGTTTGAAACTCACGCAAACGACTACGCCTCGTTTCTACACTAGCGCTAGCGCCAGAGTCAGCGTCGCGCTGGTGGTCCGGATTTGACGGCTTTATTTGACTCATTGGGTGTGATCTGGCGTTAGCCGAGTGCGGCGATCTTTGCCAGCAACTCCTGCGGATTGATCGGCTTGACGAGATAATCTCGCGCGCCCTGACGCAAACCCCAGATGCGATCTGTTTCCAGACCCTTGCTGCTGCAAATAATGATGGGGATGTCTTGCAAGTCCGCATCACGCGAAATGGAGCGCGTTACCTGAAAGCCATTCTGACCGGGCATCACAATATCCATCAGAATCACATCTGGCTTATCCGCTTTAATCTTATCGATCACGCCGTCACCGCTCTCAGAGGTGGAAACGGTGTACCCGCCCTTCACCAGAATCTCTGTCAAAACATAACGCTCAGTAGCAGAGTCGTCTACCACGAGCACCTTTTGTATGGCCATGTTGAACCTTTACTTCAATTAGATCGGATTAAATTAGATTAGATACCAGCCGGGATATCCACTGGCGTGACCGGTAGCGCCGATGGCGCTGATATCGTTTGAGCCCCAGTGAATGTCTGGGTATGTTGACGTACAGCCTTGAGCAGACTGTCTTTGGTAAATGGTTTGGTCAAATACGCGTCAGAACCAACCATGGTGCCCCTGGCGCGATCAAACAGGCCGTCTTTGGAAGAGAGCATGATCACGGGCGTCGCATGGAATTTGTCGCTTTTTTTGATGAGCGCACAAGTCTGATAGCCGTCTAGTCGTGGCATCAAAATGTCGCAAAAAATGACAGACGGCTTATGGTCGTTGATTTTGGCAAGCGCATCAAAGCCGTCATCGGCCAAAATCACCTGATAACCAGCCTGATTCAAAAATATTTCGGCCGAACGGCGTATGGTGCTGCTGTCATCA
The DNA here is from genome assembly GCF_052976905.1 of Glaciimonas sp. GG7. Lineage (NCBI taxonomy): Bacteria > Pseudomonadati > Pseudomonadota > Betaproteobacteria > Burkholderiales > Oxalobacteraceae > Glaciimonas > Glaciimonas sp. GG7. The sequence continues at coordinate 39,562 of NZ_JBRIIQ010000030.1, forward strand.
ATCACCATAATTTTCAGGCTGGCGGTGCCAAGCGGTAGTGTCATGAAGTCTCGTCCCAACCCAATGTAATTTCCCAAATGACTGTAACAAAGTTCAAGATACTTTAGAACAACATTCCCTCGGGCGATTCATCTACTGTGGTTTTTTTAAAGGAGACTAGCCTCTAACAAAATTGATCTTATTGACAATCAATAATTGGCATGTTGATTAACCCGAATGGGATTCACAAAAAACAATTAACTTGTCATTTACAACATCATGCCGGAGCCATCCTACAACCTGAAAATCTTACATCACCACCATTTCAAAATCTTCCTTGCGCGCGCCGCATTCCGGGCAGGTCCAGTTCATCGGCACATCGTCCCACAAGGTCCCGGCGGCGATGCCTTCTTCAGGCAATCCGGCCTCTTCGTCATAAATCCAGCCGCAAATCAGACACATCCAGGTTTTATATGCGGTTTTTGATGCTTCGTTCGGTGTTTCATTGGTATTGCTCACGGCGACGACCCTTCAATCAAGTAAAATGCAAAGTCGGATATCTTAATCTAACCGCCGTGCAAAACCTAACTTCTCCTCTTATATTGACATTCGGCGTAGCCGATCCCGTTGGCGCAGCCGGAATTCAGGCTGATCTTGCCACATTTTCATCGATGGGCTGTCACGGCTTATCGGTCATTACCTCTATTTTGATCGGCGATACTGCGCGTATCGAAGACACCCAGCACATTGATGCAGACTGGGTGGCCGACCAGGCCCGCGTTCTGCTCGAAGATATGCCGGTAGCGGTCTTCAAGGTCGGTGCCATCGGCAGTATCGAAAGCGTCTCGGTGATCGCAGAAATCGTCTCCGACTATCCCGATATTCCATTAATTCTCGATCCCTTCCTCTCGGCCATGCCAGATCAGGGACAAGAAAGCGAAGACCTGCTGACCGCAATGCGCGAATTATTGATCCCGCAAAGCACCGTCGTCGTCTTGTCCGCCGTAGAATTATCGCGAATGGCAGAGACCTGGCGTGAACCATCGTCAGCAGACCTCTCCACTCTGGACGCAATGCACCTCATCGAACTCGGTTGTGAATATCTGTTCGTCACAGGAACCCCTAGCAGCGCAGCAGAAGTCAGCAACACCCTCTTCAACGATACCGGGATAGTGCGCCAAGACAGCTGGGCACGCGTTTTCGGGTCTTTTAGCGGCGCAGGTACCACCCTCTCGGCAGCCATCGCTGCGTCGCTGGCCAATGGACTCGATGTTGCTGAAGCCGTCGCGGAAGCGCAGGAATTCACCTTCGCAGCAGTCACGGCCGGGCAACGCTTAGGGATGGGAAAACTTGTCCCAGATCGCTTTTTCTGGGCACGTGATGATGTGCAGGATGGGCTTCTCGATGAAAATCAAGAAATTCCGGCAGATCCGTCATAGTTCCGCCAAAAACGCAGGCGCATTCTTAATGCTATTCAGTTAATCTAGTTAACCGTTCGGGCTGAGTAGCCCATCAGGCGTATCGAAATCAGCTCTGATGCAGGTGCGCCTTCGATACGCTTCGCTACTCAGTACGAACGGTTTCTTAACTGAACAGCATTAGAGGTGCATTCTCCTCTTTTTAAATTGACGCATACCAAATATGACTTCACATAACGATACCCTGTTCGCCCGAGCGCAATTGACAACTCCGGGCGGCGTCAATTCACCGGTACGGGCTTTTCGCTCCGTCGGCGGCACGCCACGCTTCATTACCAGGGCGCAAGGCCCCTATTTCTGGGATGCGGATGATCGCCGCTATATCGATTACATCGGCTCTTGGGGCCCGGCCATCGTTGGCCACGCCCACCCAAGCGTCATCAAAGCCGTGCAAGAAGCTGCTGCTCGCGGCTTAAGCTTTGGCGCGCCGACCGAAGGCGAAATCTTAATTGCCGAAGAAATTTGCAAACTAGTCCCCTCGATTGAGCAAGTCCGTCTGGTCTCCAGCGGCACCGAAGCCACCATGAGCGCCCTACGTCTGGCCCGTGGCGCAACCGGTCGCGACAAAATCGTCAAGTTTGAAGGCTGCTATCACGGCCATGCCGATTCATTGCTAGTCAAAGCCGGCAGCGGCTTACTGACCTTTGGCAATCCGACCTCATCGGGCGTCCCGGCAGACTTTGTTAAACACACACTGGTGCTTGATTACAACAACGTCGCGCAGCTAGAAGACGCGTTTGAAAACATGGGTGACCAAATCGCCTGCGTGATCGTCGAGCCAGTTGCCGGCAACATGAATTTGATCCGCGCCACGCCCGAATTTCTCCAGGCAATGCGCAGTCTTTGCACCAAACACGGCGCGATCCTGATTTTTGATGAAGTGATGTGCGGCTTCCGCGTCGCTTTGGGCGGAGCGCAAGCGCTGTATCAAATTGCACCGGACATCACTGCATTAGGCAAAGTCATCGGCGGCGGCTTGCCTGTGGCGGCTTTTGGCGGACGGGCCGATTTGATGCAACATCTCGCCCCGCTAGGCGGCGTGTATCAAGCCGGTACGCTGTCCGGCAATCCGGTCGCGGTAGCCGCTGGCATGACGACATTAAAGCTGATTCAGGAGCCGGGTTTTTACGAACACCTCAGCGCGCAAACCCTCAAATTAACCCAGGGCCTGACGCAAGCGGCGGCTGATGCTGGTATTGCATTTTGCGCCGATGCCATCGGCGGCATGTTCGGTCTGTACTTCGCCAAAGAAGTGCCGACGACTTTTGCCGAAATGATGGCGATCGACAAAGATCAGTTCAACACTTTCTTCCATGCGATGCTCGATGCCGGTGTTTATTTAGCACCGTCTGCATTCGAGGCAGGTTTTGTCTCTGCGCAGCATGATGATGCGGTTATCGCAGCAACGATAGCAGCAGCGCGTGGCGCATTTGCAGCATTGGCGCACTAAACTCAGAGAACGACAATCAAGCTGGATTACAACATTTAACTCAGCCTCGATAAAATAAAAAACGACGATAAAGTTTTTAGCTTTACCGTCGTTTTTAGCCATTAAGCGGCATACATGATGTTATTTATCCCAACTTCGGACGCACATCAACGTTTCAGGAAAAATTCAAGCAAATCTGCATCACATTCTGAAGCAGCCATCAACAACTACGTATACCCCATCGCTCCCCCATGCCTGGTGCGCTTTCGCGATAGCTTGGCGCTCGTTAATCGCCCAAAAGGCTCCGTCGTGGAGTCCATTCTCTTCTCCATTGTTGGTATTTGTATGTCCTGTG